>CAYFXP010000064.1:0-12360 GCA_964346935.1 uncultured Syntrophobacterales bacterium | reverse complement strand
TCTATATGAATCAAAACTCATTTTTTTCTCTTGGTCGCAGCGGCCGCCACCCGTTAAAAGGCCTTCGGAGCAGTCCTGGAATCTGAGAAGTCGCTGTTCTTCAAAGATCAACGTGAGGGAGATTTCCTTGGCTGGGATATCTTTGGTTTCCCTGTTATGGTATAGTTGAACATAAAGCAAGGAATTGAACTCTTCCTTTGGAATCGAGCATTGATTCCGTGAGGGAACAAAGGGGAAAGGAGCAATTCCCATGAGGGTAGGAACGCAAAATCTCGCGAAAAGGCTGGCCCTAACCATAGGAGTCTTAGCCCTATTGGTCCTGTCACGGGCCGGATTAGGTGAACCCTTCTGGACAACCCTCGAGGAGGGCAAACGCAAGAAACCGGTTTCAATCACCAACGAGACCTTTTTCAAACTGGCGGAAAAACTCAAGCCGGCTGTCGTGAACATCAGCACGACTATGGTGGTAAAGGGAAAGCCCTTCTCGGAGGGCAGTCGCGAGTTCTGGGAGAAGTTCTTCGGGGGGGAGATCCCGCGGGAACATGAGACAAGATCATTCGGCTCGGGTTTCATCATCAACAAAGTGGGTTACATCATGACCAACAATCACGTCGTTGAAAATGCAAAGGAAATCATCGTAACCCTTCATAATGGAAGGGACCATCCAGCCAACGTTGTCGGCCTGGATAAGAAGACCGACCTTGCCCTGATCAAGATTGAGGCCGAAGAACTCCCCGTTGCCCCACTCGGTGACTCCGACAAGCTCGGCGTCGGTGAGTGGGTCTTGGCCATCGGTAATCCTTTCGGCCTCGCTGAAACGGTGACCGCCGGCATTGTCAGCGCCAAGGGAAGGGTAATCGGCGCCGGCCCGTATGATGACTTTATCCAAACTGACGCATCCATCAATCCGGGAAACAGCGGGGGCCCCCTCTTCAATTTTTGGGGAGAGGTGGTGGGCATTAACACCGCCATTATCGCTGGGGGCCCGGGAATTGGGTTCGCCATCCCCATTAACATGGCCAAAGAGCTCCTCCCTCAGTTGAAGGAAAAAGGTCGAGTCACCCGAGGGTGGCTCGGCGTTGGAATTCAGGCCGTGACCCCACAACTTGCCGAATCCTTCGGCCTGGAAGAAAGGAAGGGGGCTCTCGTTTCCCAGGTTTTCAAGGGTGGTCCTGCTGAGAGAGCGGGAATCAAACAGGGTGACATCATCCTCGAATTTGATGATACGCAGATTGCGAATTTTCGGGATCTCCCGCGGATTGTGGCATCCACCCCTGTCGGAGAGACTGTTACCATAATGGTTTTCAGGAACGGAAAAACGATTCCCCTTCGAGCAACCGTGGCTGAAATGAAGGAACCAACTGAAATAGCGAAAGCACCCTCCAAAAAGCCCCTTGGTTTAACGGTCCAGAACATCACTCCCGAAATTGCGAGTGCCCTCCAATTGGAAATAACAACGGGAGTCGTGGTTGCCGGCGTGGAACCTGGAAGTCCGGCTGCCGAAGCCGAAATACGCAAGGGTGATGTTATTCAAGAGGTTGACCGGAAACCCGTCAAAAATGTCGAGGATTTTGAGGAGGCGATGGAGACGGCTAAACATCGGGAAAACATCCTCTTCTTGGTCCGAAGGGGAGATAGTAATCTGTTCGTTGTGGTAACACGCGAATAGATTTGCACTGAAGCGAACTCTCGAATACTCAAGAATTCTTATCAGTGAGCGAAAGGGAATTTAAGCAACAGCCTATCAAAGGCCAAACCCGCCTCGAGAATCCTAATGGAGAACTCCCACTTCCCCTTCAACCTCCTCCAGAATCCTCCCGCTCCTCACCAGTTCCCTGATGGTCTCTATGTCCCCTGACAGGGCCTTGTCCCTCTGTAGGTGTGGGACTGCGTCCCTGATAATCCCGTAGGCAACGCGGGACCCCTCGCCAGCCTTCATGTTGGTAAAGAGGTCCATAGCCTGCGCTCCACAGAGAAGCTCAATGGCAATGACGTGTTCCGTATTCTTGACGACGTCCCTGCATTTCCTGGCAGAAATGGTTCCCATGCTCACGTGATCTTCCTTGTTTGCCGAAGTGGGGATGGAATCCACACAGGCGGGATGCGAAAGGACCTTATTCTCCGAAACCAGGGCGGCGGCCGTATACTGGGCGATCATAAATCCCGAATTGATCCCGCCATCGGTTACGAGAAAAGCTGGGAGCCCGCTCAGTTGCGGATTTACCAACCGCTCGATGCGTCGTTCTGCAATATTGCCCAGTTCAGAAACCGCCATGCTGAGAAAATCCATGGCAAGGGCGATGTGCTGTCCGTGGAAGTTCCCACCGAGCAAGAATTCCCCGGACTCTTGAAAGATAAGGGGGTTGTCCGTCGAGCCGTTCATTTCTGTCTCCACTACCCCCTTGGCGAATTCAATGGCGTCTTTGCTTGCACCGTGAACCTGGGGGGAACACCTCAGGGTGTAGGCGTCCTGGATGCGGGAACAGTCCTTATGAGAAGAGATGATTTCGCTGTTTTGCGTTATCCGGCGCATGTTGTCCGCAGCCGCGATCTGCCCGGAGTGGGGTTTTACCTCGTGAATCCTCGGATCGAATTCCACATTGGTCCCCATGAGCACCTCGAGGCTCATGGCGGCGGCGATATCGGCCATCTTTGAGAGCCTCAAGGCATCATAAATAGCAAGACCACCAATAGCGGTCATCACCTGGGTGCCGTTGACCAAGGCAAGGCCTTCACCCGCTTCCAATCGCACGGGTTTAATCCCACACCTCTTCAAGGCCTTCCCTCCCGGCATCCTCTGGCCTTGGTAAAAGGCCTCTCCCTGCCCAAGCAGGACGAGGGATAGATGTGCCAGGGGGGCCAGGTCGCCGCTTGCCCCCACCGAGCCCTTTTCAGGAACCATGGGACAAATCCCCCGGTTCAGAAGCTCCTGGAGGCAGAGGACCGTTTCCAGACGGATTCCCGAATGCCCCCTTGCCAATTCCTTGGCGCGAAGTGCAATGACGGCCCGAACCGTCTCCTCGTCCAGGAAATCCCCTACCCCAGCTGAATGGCTCATGATGATGTTTTCCTGGAGCTGCCGCGTTTCCTCCTTGGAGATGGCCACATCGCTCAACGCCCCGAATCCCGTGGTGACTCCGTAAATGGTTTGCCCCTCGTCAACCCATTTTTCGACCAGTTTCCGGGCTTTGACGATTCGTTCCTCCGATTCCTTCTCCAAACGGACTCCCGCGCCCTCTCTTGCTATGGCCACCAGATCTTCCAGGGTCATCCCATCGACACCGAGCAGGATCTCCTTCATAAAAATCACCCCTCATAATTCAGTGCTGCGGTTCTGCAGTCAAACAAGGAATAAATCCTATGTCCTGTTTGCAGTGAAGCGAACTTTAGAATGGTCGAAAAAATATTCTTGAGCAGTGATGAGCGAGTTTTGCACCTATGAAAAACGTTGCCCCAAATTGCCGCAGCACCAGTCCCCCCTTAACCTTTCACCTTTGTCATTTGACATTTGGCACTTGAACTTTGACATTTGATACTCCCCCCTCAACCTTAACCTTAACCTTTTTTATCCCCTCCCTCACGGCAGTTGGGCACTCACATACCCGTCCGCTTCGGCCAAAAGAGGTTCTATCCGTCCGAGAATCTCCTCGACCTCCCTCTTACAATCTTCGACAAATGAACCATCTTTGAGCGTGGCAAGGTTTATGCGGATGTTGTAAGCCGCGACCCTTGCCGCCGTATGGGCAAGATGGACGGCTGCGCCGGCATCCGTCAGGGTAATAGGGTTTCCATGTTCAACCGCCTCCTTGGCCATCCGAACGAGCCTTTCACAAACGCGCAGGGTCTCCAGGGGAACGCTTGCGGCTTTCTTCAGGGCCTTCTGTAGGGCCTCCTCTCGCAACGACTTTTCCCCCTCGGTCTCCCGTGGGAGTTTGAGGGCCTGTATGACTTGCCCGTAAGCATCTGCGTCTTCCTGAGCCAGCAAGAGGAAATGCTCGCCCAGCTCGTCCGCTTCCCCTTGGACATGCTTCATTCTTTCCCAGGCATTCCTGAATTTCTTACTTCCCAATGTAAGCCTTGCCACCATGGCCGAAAGAGCAACTCCCATAGCCCCACAGAGAGCTGCAACGCTTCCTCCGCCCGGCGTCGCAGAACCCGAGCTAAGCTCCCTCATAAAAGCACGAACCGACAGCTGATCGAGCTTCAAGGCGAATTCCTCCTTCTTCCATTGATGTTCGTGCTCTCCTCACCCTCGGGATTTAGGGAGAGGAGACGAGCTCTCCGCGTTTATATACCTTCACCACCGGGGAAACTCCCGCGTGATATGCAAGGATCGCAGGGTCCTCCCCATCCAGAAGGAGGAAGTCCGCCGACTTCCCCCTACCGAGACTGCCCACTTGTTTGGCCATTCCGATGGCGTAAGCGGCGTTCAAGGTCGCCGCCACCAGGGATTCTGAAACGGAGAGGTTCATATTGAGGACGGCGAGGCCGAAGATAAAGGGCATGGACTCAGTGTAGCATGAACCGGGATTGCAATCGGTGGCAATGGCAACGGGAAGGCCGAATTCTACCATTTTCCGAGCAGGGGCGTATGCTTTTCGAAGGCTATAAGCCGTTCCGGGGAGAAGCACCCCTATGACGCCACGGTTCGCCATGGCCCGGAGGTTCCCTTTGCTCGCCGCAAGGAGATGCTCAGCGGATGTGGCCTGAAGCTCTGCCGCAAGGGCTGCCCCCCCAAGATCATACACCTCGTCTGCGTGGATCTTAAGCCCAAGGCCGGCCTTTCTGGCAGCATGTAAGATGCGGCGGCTCTGATCCACGGTAAAGACATTCTTCTCGCAAAAGACGTCGCAAAATCGAGCGATACCCTGTTTTGAGACGGCCGGGATCATCTCTTGGATGAGAACATCCACGTAATCCTTGGGCTTTTCGGCATACTCCTCTGGAACCGCATGTGCTCCAAGGAAGGTCGGAACCACGTCGAGGGGAGTCTCCCGACCGATGCGGTCAATAGCACGGAGCATTTTCAACTCCGCCTCCGTTTCCAGGCCATACCCACTCTTGATTTCAATCGTGGTGGTGCCCAGGCGTTGAGCCGAAAGAGCGTGCTGGAGGGTTGTGGAAAAGAGCTCATCCTCGGATGCGGCCCTCGCGGCGCGCACCGAGGAGAGAATCCCCCCTCCCCTCTGGAGGATATCGAGGTAGTCGGCTCCCTCCATCCGGAGCCTAAACTCCCCCTCCCTTCTCCTGGCAAAGCACATGTGCGTATGAGGGTCCACGAAACCCGGAATGAGGGGGAGGCCTTCGCAGTCAACCTCCACGTCCACATCACCCGGCAAGAGCCCCCTCAAAACTTCCTCTTCTACGCCCACGGCTTCGATCACCCCATCTCGACAATAGAGGGCTCCGTGCCCAAAGTGCAGCATTTCCCCCTGTCGATCTCCGGCCAGGGGAGTCCCCGGGTCGGAGGGCGTCGTGATGGAGGCATTTCTGAAGAGCTTCCGGCTCATGCCTCGTCATCTCCGAGCATTTCGAGCAGACGGAGCTCGATCACCTGACTGGCATCAAAACCGGCGATTTGCATGTAGCGGGACGCACCATCCAAGATGGCCGCAGCGGGGACCATTCCATAGATCTCCGTTTCAACCACTGGTACGCCACACCTCCCGGCTTCCATCCGGACCAGTTCGAGGACCTGGTAGAGGCCATTCCTCTCAAAGTCCGTGATGTTCGTGCTCACCTGGACGAGCCCTCGGCTCTCCAGGGCAAGCCCGATCCCTTTAACATGGGAGAGCCCGCCGCTGGAAGATCGAACCGCCTTGGCGATTTCCTTGGCAACCTGCACATCATCTGTTCCCAGGTTCACATTGAAGGCTATGAGAAATTTCCGTGCCCCGATGACGGTAGCGCCAGCGGTGGGGTGGAGCTTCGGTTCCCCCACATCCGGGTGTCTATCGGGCCTGGTTATCTCGGCCTTCAGGGCCTCATACTGACCCTTTCGGATGATCTCGAGCCGTTCCCGTTCGGGCCTCAGGGCCGCTTCTTCATAAAAGTAGACGGGGACTCCCGTTTCCTCGCAGTAGCGACCTCCAAAATTGTGGGCCAACTCCACACATTCCTCCATGGTCATGTTTTGGAGGGGAACGAATGGGATAACGTCCACCGCCCCTATACGGGGATGACCTCCCCGGTGGCGCTCCATGTCGATATGGGAAATGGCAGCCCTGGCAGCTTCAAGAAGCGCCTCCTGGATTGGGCCGGGTTCCCCGGCAAGGCTCACCACCAGCCGGTTGTGGTCCCTGTCCGCCCGATGGTCGAGAAGAGAACATCCCTTCCTCTTCCGGAACGGCTCCGCAATGGCTTCGATGACATTGGGCCTTCGTCCCTCGCTGAAGTTGGGAACACATTCCAATAACTGTTTTGCCATGACGTCCTTATCCTCTCCAGTTGGTAAGCGGGCAATGGACTATCGAAACATGTTGACCATAGGGATCTTAACTCCCCGTTCTTCCGCCACTTCGATGGCCCGCTGGTAACCCGCATCCGCGTGCCGAATAATGCCCGTCGCGGGATCGTTACGGAGGACCGTTGCGATGCGGAGCTCACCCTCATCGCTTCCGTCTGCAACGGTCACATGCCCTGCATGAAGGGAATACCCGATCCCCACACCCCCGCCGTCATGGAAGGAAACCCAACTTGCTCCTGAAGCCACGTTCACCATGGCATTCAGCAGGGCCCAGTCAGCCACGGCATCCGACCCGTCCATCATGGACTCCGTTTCCCGGTTGGGAGATGCCACGGAGCCGCAATCCAGATGATCCCGGCCGATGACGATGGGTGCTTTTACGGCGCCTTTCCGGATGAGATCGTTAAAGATTTTTCCGGCTTTATCTCGCTCTCCATAGCCCAGCCAGCAGATACGGGCAGGAAGTCCCATGTGTGATACTTTTTTGCCGGCCATCTTGAGCCACCGCACTACCCGTTCCTTTTCCGGAAAGGCTTCCATGATGGCTTCATCAGTCACCGCGATGTCCTGGGGATCACCCGAGAGGGCAACCCATCGGAAAGGTCCCTCCCCATCACAAAAGAGCGGTCGGATGTAAGCGGGAACGAACCCTGGATAGTCGAAGGCATTCTCCACACCCCGTTTCAAGGCCTGCCCTCGCAAGTTATTCCCGTAGTCAAAGACCACTGCTCCCATGGCTTTCATATCAAGAATCGCCCGGCAATGCGCCGCCATTGAATCCAGGGCCATTTCGCTGTAGCGTTTGGGGTCGGACTTTCGAAGCGTCAGGGCTTCTTGGTAGGGAATCCCCGTCGGTACGTACCCACCCAGTTCATCGTGAGCACTTGTCTGGTCCGTCACCACGTCGGGGATGAACCCCATCTCGACCATCCGGGGAAGAATCTGGGCGGCATTTCCCAGGAGGCCGATGGACAGCGGCATTTTCTCGGCTACGGCTTTCCGGCTCATCTGAATCGCTTCGTCCACGTCTTCAGTCATGGTGTCGAGATAACCAGTGTCCATGCGGCGTTGGATTCGGTTTCGGTCCACTTCCACACAGACGAGAACGCCTTCGTTCATAGTGACGGCCAATGGCTGCGCCCCTCCCATGCCTCCAAGCCCAGCACTCACCGCGATCCTGCCCTTTAAGGAGCCGCCGAAATGTTCTTGGGCAAGAGCGGCAAAGGTCTCGTAAGTTCCTTGAAGGATGCCCTGAGTCCCGATGTAAATCCACGAGCCCGCGGTCATCTGACCATACATGGTGAGCCCTTTCTTCTCCAACTCGTTAAAGTGATCCCAGTTGGCCCAATGAGGCACGATATTGGAATTCGCGATGAGCGCCCTGGGGGACATGGGGTGGGTTTTGAGTATCCCCACGGCCTTTCCCGACTGGACGAGGAGCGTCTCATCGTTTTCCAATTCCAAAAGAGACCGAACAAGGGCATCGAAACACTCCCAGCTCCGGGCAGCCTTCCCGGTGCCGCCATAGACGATGAGCTCATCGGGTTTTTCACCGTTCTCGGGATCCAAATTATTACAGAGCATCCTCAGGGCGGCTTCCTGCTGCCAACCCTTGCAGTGCAGTCCCCCCCCACGTGGGGCCCGTACCGGTCGGGGTTTCCCACATCCGATTTGAAGTTCATTCAAGAGACGTTCCTTTGCTGATGTCCTCATGACTGGTGTCCTCTCATTCAAAAGCGTGTCACCAATACCATCTTCAATCACCCTCCGACGGGTGTCGGGGTTGCCTAATAGTGCCCCAAAAAGCCCACTTTCATGATACATCCCGGAATCCGCTTTCACAAGAACTTTTCATTCATTGTGGCCCCGGACGACCAGGGGCGAGTCTTCCCCTCCCGAAAATCACGTTGCCTTCCTGTATGAAATTTGCTAATTTCGAAACAGAATTGAAGGGAAAAAACGTAAATTACAATATATTTAATCTGTATGGAGAATTTGCGGTGTCCGGTCTTCCAAAGGGAGAGGTTCGTTTGGCAAAAAAGCGCATGAATTTGAAGCTTGATGAGGAGTTAATCAAGCAAATCCAAGATGCAGCCGAAGGGACTTACCCTTACCGACTTCATCCGAAATGCTGTCCTAAAAGAGCTGGGGGAACCTGATGCTGAAACTGAAATAAAAGAGCTCGTGAAGCAACAGCTAAATATGTACCGTGGTTTTATGGGAAAACTGGATGTGATTATAGACTTGATGAAGAAAAGGCAGAATGACGAGTCATCGGACGGTAATCCCCTCTAGAAAACAATCAGATGTAATTTCAGTCTCGGCTTATTTCTGGAATCTCACCGATCTCAGGAAACGTGCTCCAGTGCCTGCCCGAAATCCTCAATAATATCCTCTGTTGCCTCTATCCCCACTGATAGTCGGATCAAGCCCTCGGAGATTCCCATCCTCTGCCGGTCTTCAGGGGAGAGACCCGCATGTGAAGTGGTGGCCGGTCGGGTAACGAGCGTTTCGACGCCACCGAGGCTCGGCGCAATGATTGGCAAGGTCGTGTTTTGGATAAAATGCTCCGCCGCCTCCATGCCGTTTTTCAATTCGAAGCTCAACATACCCCCGAATCCGTCGAACAATTCCCGGGCACGCTGGTGTTTAGGATGGCTTTCAAGGCCCGGATAGTTGACTTTCTCAATTGCCGGATGGCCCTCCAGGAATTTCGCAATTCTGAGCGCGCTCTCATTCTGGTATCTCACCCTCACCGCCAGTGTTTTCATGCCACGGTGAAGCAGAAAACAGGCGTGAGGATCGAGCGACCCGCCGAGGTGGTTGAGCCTGTGCCGAATTGTTTCGATCATGTCAGCTCGTCCGATCACCGCCCCCGCCACGATATCCGAATGACCATTGAGGTATTTCGTGCAGCTATGCAGCGACAGGTCAAACCCCCATTCAGGGGGTCGGAAATTGATGGGGCTCGAAAACGTATTATCAATCAGCGAAACGAGGTCATGCTGTTTGGCAAATTCAACCACGGCTTTCAGATCGGCGACGTGCAGCAGGGGATTAGTAATGGTTTCAACGTAAATCGCCTTGGTATTGGACCGTAAGTTATCTTTCCAGGAATCCGGATCGTCGCCATCGATGAAATCAAATGAGATCCCGAAACTCGTAAAATCCTTGGTGAGGAAATCATGCGTGCCGCCGTACAGACAATCCTGTGCGAGCACGTGATCGCCTGAGGAGAGGACCGTTAACAGGGTTGTTGTAATTGCGGCCATACCGCTGGCCATCACAAGCGCGGCCTCAGCATTTTCCAACGACGCCAATTTCTCATGGAGGGCAACATGATTCGGCGTATTGTTCAGGCGAATGTATTTGAGATCGTGGTAGCTGGTCTGACCAGCGTATTCAAAGGTGGAAGACTGAAAGATCGGCATGCTGACTGCACCGCCGATGAGCGGCTCGGGCTCACCGGCA
This sequence comes from uncultured Syntrophobacterales bacterium, assembly GCA_964346935.1. GTDB lineage: Bacteria > Desulfobacterota > BSN033 > WVXP01. The sequence continues at coordinate 2,423 of CAYFXP010000064.1, read as the reverse complement.
TGGATCAGTTTGGTCTCGAGGTTTTTGTAAGCTTTGGTCATGAATCGATCCTCCCTTTGTTGTTCTCTTCTCTCCTATATTCCTCTCCCAACCTCTTCAGGAGCATTCCATAGGCCTTCTGCCCACATTCGTAGCTCGATAGCCGAAAGAACTCGTTGGGAGAGTGTTGGCGTTCATCGGTTAGCCCAAAGGCGAAAACGATGGTGTAGGCACCGAGGAGCTGCAGGAAAAGCGCATTTACCGGGATGGTCCCGCCCGACCGGATGTGATAGGGGTCTTTCCCGTAAAGATCCCGAAGCACGGAGCCCGCAATACGCATGCCCGGGTGATCGGCAGGAATAAGATACGGCGTCGCCCCGCTCTGGGCCTTGGTGGCTTTCACTTTGGCCCCGGCCGGGCTCGCTTTTTCCACGTGGGCCAAGACAAGATCGGCGACTTTCGAGGGATCCTGATCGGCCACCAATCGGCACGAGATCTTGGCGTGAGCCGTGCTTGGCAGGACCGTCTTCAAACCCTCCCCCTGGAAACCCCCGTATATGCCATTTACCTCTACAGTTGGCCGAGCCCAGGCCCGCTCATAGGTGGTAAACCCCGGCTCTCCAAAAACGGTGCTCGAACCGATCTCCTTCAGGTATTCGGCCTCGTCAAAGGGCACCCGGGCCAGTTGGGCCCGCTCTTCATCGGTAAGCGCGCGGACGTCGTCGTAAAATCCCTTTACGGTTACCCGTCCGTCCTGATCGTGCATGGATTCCAGGACCTGAACCAGGGCGTGAATCGGGTTAACGATGGTCCCTCCGTAAGTCCCGGAGTGAAGGTCGTGATCCGGCCCCTGGACGTCAATGTATAGAGCTGAAAGTCCCCGGGTACCCAGGGTCAGGGCTGGCTGATTCTCCTCCCACTGACCTCCGTCGGCGCTCAAGACCAGGTCGCACGACAGGAGATCCTTGTTTTTCGCCATAAAACCTGACATCTGCGGGCTGCCGATCTCTTCCTGGCCTTCAAGGAGAAACTTGAGGTTGACCGGCAGACTTCCCTCGGTTTTGAGCATGGACTCGGCGACGATGACCGGGATAAACACGTTGCCCTTATCATCACTGGCTCCCCGTGCGTAAATGCGGCCATCCCTGATATAAGGCTCAAACGGTGGGCTGTCCCACAGATCGAGGGGATCAACCGGTTGCGTATCGAAGTGGCCGTAAATCAATACGGTCGGTCTACCCGAGGCGTGGAGCCAGTCGCCGTAGACCACCGGGTGGCCGCCAGTGGGAATGATCCGAACCGATTCGATACCGGCCGTTTTCATCCTGGCCCCGATCCATTCGGCTGCCCTTTGGACATCGGGCGCATGATCGGGCAGGCTGGAAATGCTGGGAATGCGCAGGAACTCCAGCAATTCGTCGATGAATTGGTCCTTGTGTTCATTGAGATAGGTCTCCCATATAGCCATGTTATTCCCCTCCTGTCGGGTTCCTTAGTTAATAGCCGATCTAACAACCCTTCCGCTGAGAATTCACAAATATACCATAATCTAACTCTCCTAGAGGTTACTCAAATACACTTCAAAGTCAAGGAAAGCCGTCACTCACGTTGATGTCGAACCAATGCTGGGCGCCCCCATGATTTATCCATCCCTGCACTGCGTTCATACCAAACTTAGCCAATTCCGGATGAATCGAAGTTGACAACGGCTCCTGCAGGTGTTAAGCAAAAGATCCTGAAATGCCTGTTTGGTAAGGTTGGGGGCCATGCAAAAGCGAGTCATTATCGACACTGACCCCGGGGTGGACGATGCCCTGGCCATTGCGTTGGCCCTCCGTTCGCCTGAGCTCAAGGTTGAGGCTATTACCACGGTGAACGGCAATGTACCCCTGGAGCAGGCGACAAGGAATGCCGCCCTGCTCCTCGATCTCTTGGATCCGGAGCCGCGGCCGATTTTGGCCAGAGGGGCTGCCCGCCCCTTGCAGAAGAGGCCATTTCTGGCCCAGTCCGTCCATGGCTCCGACGGCTTGGGGGACCTGGATCGATTTAAGAACCCTGATGGAAGCCACAGATACCCTTTTCCGGAGTTGCCCGACCATACCCCGGATGCCACGGAGTTCATCCTCGACCTCCTGAAGCGCTATCCCGATGAACTGACCCTCATCGCCCTGGGCCCCCTGACAAACCTCGCAGAGGCTATTTCAGCAGACGAAAAGCGGGTGAAAAGGCTCCGGGAGGTGATTATCATGGGTGGGGCGATCAGGGGTCCTGGAAACATCACCCCCGCTGCTGAGTTCAACATATTCGTGGATCCCCATGCTGCATGCCAGGTATTTACATCGGGCCTCCCCATCAAACTGGTCCCCCTCGACGTAACGGAAAAGGTCTGCCTGCAGTCCGGGCAAATCGAAGACCTTGCTCGGGAAATGGCGCCATCCCTGGGC
>CAYFXP010000063.1:0-4460 GCA_964346935.1 uncultured Syntrophobacterales bacterium | reverse complement strand
GAAGGCGAATTGCCCCGCCCCGTAGGAGAAGACTTCACCATCCTCCGGGACTAGCTCGACGGCATACGTGTCCTTCCCCGCCGGGGTGACGTCGGTAACAGCATACATCCGTCTTTTGAGAATTGTCGGCTTAATCCCCTTTTCCCAAACGAACAGAGCCACGTAAAGGGCGAGGGCCACGATCAAGGCATACAAGGGCCACCCTTCAACGATGTCGTCGGTCACGTTCAGACCATGGAGGGCGACGAGGAGAACTGCGCTGAACATGCCAATGCGATGAAACCTGAACCAAATCTCATAGCGTACGCCTAAAAACTCCCGCCAGAGGCCAGTGCACACGGCCGTCCATAATCCAACCAGGAGGGCTGCGCCCAAAAGCTCTGGAAAGACTTCAAGCCGAAGGGCACCTATTTCTCTGGCCTTCGGGGCGAAAACGAACAGGGGATGCAGGGAAGCCAAAACCGCTGCGGAAGCACCCAAAACCCTGTGGGCGGAGAGCAGCCGGTGGAGCCCGAAGACCCGGTCCAGGGTCTTGATCCTGGCGCTCAACGCGAATTGAAGGAGCACCAGCATTCCGGCCAATAGCCCGAAGATCTTGCCCGAGGTCACGAGCCACGCCCCAGTGCTGCCGTACTCGGCAACTTCCCCGGGATGGGCCCGCAAGGCGATGGCGGATACTCCGATTAAAAGCGCAGCCGCCAATGCCATAAAGATTATGCCGAGGGTCAAGCGGGCTGACGGAGGGAGGAACGTGCCAATACGATCGGTCATTCGGCGCACCCTCCTCTCTCGGTGGCCGTGCCTTCCGGCCGGTAAGCGCATAGGATCTTATGCGCCAAGGGCAGCTTGGCCAGGAGGATGAGGATGTCCGCAAGGGTGGAGAACATTATCAGATTCTTGATGGTGACCGGCATGGCCCACGTGATGATGGAATAGTATGCCATGCCCACCGTCCCTGTGATCACTGTTGCCCAGGCAAAGAGATAGGCCCAGGCCACCGTCGTTGGGCTGTTGAACAGAAATGGCAGAACAAAGGCATTCGCCACGCCAAAGGCTGCCGGGATCCAGTTGAACATGTTGTCATTGGGGGGATGAATGCGAAGGTGCAGCAGCAGACCACCCAGCGACACCAAAAAATAGACCCAAATCAGCTCACGAACCTCTTTCCGGAACATGGACAAGAATCCTTTCTCTCTATCTTTGGCCAGGAATTAAGCTTGTCATTTTCTACAATAACCCATTGGGATTGTCAAAAAGAAAGCATGGGGAGCGAATTTTGCGCTGCGGTGATGGGGTGCTGCAGTTGCAAAGAGGCTGGAGGTTAGAGGCTGAAGGCAAAATTTTAAATGTCAAATGACAAAGCTCAAATGACAAAGTCCAAATGGAGAAATCTCTGGGAGAGCGGAAAAACGAGCTCTGAGCGCGAATCAAAGATTTTTTCGCCAACTCTTGAGAAGGAAGGAGCGCCTTGGGGGTTTATTGCAAGGAAACGGATGTTGGAATGGTCGAAAAAAGATTTCTGAGCGGCGAACAGCGAGTTTTTTCGAGGCTTCAAGGGAACGGTTGGAGGCAAGGAAAATCTCAAATGGCTGATGAGTAATGACAAAGGGACACGAGCACGTTTCACGAACGCCATCCTCTAATGCGGTCTGCCGTCAGACGTCTTCGGTCCTAATCATCACGGACACGCGACACGGACTCTGAGCGAAGGGACAATGGTGTTCCCAACGGCGGGCACTGCCGGTTTCAGGACTTCTCCATGGGCAAGGTTGGATCTCTGGTCCACTCCGCAATGGATCCCTCGTAGACGGCGGCATTTTCGAAGCCAATCAGCTTCAGGGCGAGAAAAGCATGGCTTGCGGCGTAGCCCCCGCCACAGTAAGTGATTACGCCCTTGCCTGGCGTTACACCCACCTGTGCAAAGAGGGTCCGGAGTTCATCGGCCGGCAAGTAATGGATGGGGTCATCGCTCTGGAGGGCCTGAGCCCTTGCCTCGTGAGACCCGGCTTTCTCAATGCCCAATCCAAGGGCCAACCAAGGAAGACATACAGCCCCCGGGATGTGCCCGGCGCGAACTCCCCAGGGACGAGGCACCCTCCCGCTGTGGTGCTCGAACGCCATGCAATCGATGATAAGAACCCCGGGGGCACCCAGGGATTTGCTCACCGTCTCTTTGCTGGCGCGAATTGCGGCCTGGACCCTCGGCGTGAAGGTTGCAGAGGATGCGGTGGGAATTTCTTTGGCCATGGGAAGGCCCTCCTTTCGCCACTGGCGAAGGCCGCCGGCCAATACCATGGCCTTGGTATGACCATAATAGTGCAGCGTCCACCAGAGACGGGCAGAGGCGAGAGGGAGAGGAGCATCATCGTAGGCAATGACCATGGTATCATCGCCGATACCTGCGCGGCTCATTGCACGTGCGAAATGCTCAGGGGGCGCCACGAGGGTTATGCCCTCAACCGATGGGTTGGTCAGGTCGCTAACGCAGCCCAAAAAGACCGCCCCGAGTATGTGGCCTTCCAGGTAATCCTCCCTGCGGTCTTCTGCGATTCCCTTGCCGTCGACAAACCGGGGCCGCCAGCGAAGATCGATGATGCGAATTCCCCGGTCTTTCAGGTGTTCCGCGAGCCACTGACAATCGACGAGTATGCCTTCCCTATAGGCCGGATCGATCATGACTCCCTACCCTCCTTCCCAAATGGGCGAACGTGTTCATCCGGGGAGCCTTCTCCGCGTCCCTTCCAGATATTCCTTCAATAACCTCCGATGGCAAAGGACATGGTCCTCAGATGCCCCTCTCTCCCAGCAGAGAAGTGTGACCACCGGTTCGTTACTGATGATACGCCGCAATTCATCCACCTCTTCAGGCTTCCCCGTAAGCTCATCCAAATAACGTTTCTCGAACTCGGGCCAAAATTCCCCTAATGTGCCTTGCTTCTTTGCCCTGTTTACATCGTTGAGCAACTCTTGGCTTGGTGCCAGACCCCTCAACCGCACATCTACCTGTTCTCTGGAAATCCCCCGGGGCCACTTGCGCATTATCAGAATTCGAAGACCATCACTTGGTTCCTTTGGATCATACACGCTTTTAGTCTTAATCATCTCTTCCCTTCAGCATAACCAAAATTTAGGTTGACACAAAAAACTTGTCAACTGTAGAAACAGTTCTATGACAAACGGATTATCAAACAAGGGCCTTCACTGGGCGTGGATCATCCTGTCGGTTTGCTTCGTCAATCTCTTCGTTAATTACAGCATCCGCCTCGGATACGCGGTTGTCCTCCCGGAGATGATCCGATCCATCGGGTTGAACCGGACCCAGGGCGGAACTATCTATAACTTCTACCTAGCGGCTTACATCTGCCTTACCCCCTTCGCGGGAAACCTCACGGATCGCTTCGGTGCCCGAAGGGTAATCACCCTTTTCTGCATTCTCATTGGGGCTGGGACCCTCCTCATGGGGACGGTGGAACGCTTCTGGACGGCCTGCATCTTCTATGGCCTCGTAGGGGCTGGGGCCTCGGCCATGTGGACACCGGTTATCACGGTGGTCCAGAGGTGGTTCGGCTTGAAGAGGCGAGGGATGGCCCTCGGAATACTCTCTACCGGATACGGCCTTGGATTTGCGGCCATGGGCTGGCTCTTTCCCATTTTGGTCCAGTCGTTCTCCTGGCGCTTCTGTTGGTATGTACTGGGGTCCTGGGGCTTCATCATGGTCCTAATCAATGGGATCTTCCTCCGCAGTAAGCCGGAGGACCTCCGGATGTCCCCATGGGGGCAGGAGGAGAACTTCCCTCCGGAGGCTCTCCCCAGTCATGGTTTGGCCAAGGAAGTCCGATACGGCGAGGTCTTCAGGTCATCTCTGTTCTGGATCATCGGAGGTTCTTATTTCTTCGCAGCCTGCGCCCTCTATGTTATCACGACCTTCATGGTTGACTACGCCAACATGGAACTCGGATTTAGCTTCAAGACGGCCTCTTTTTTGGCAACCATCCACGGCCTGAGCCAGGTGGCGGGTGTCCTCACCATCCCCATGCTCTCGGATCGGATCGGTCGCAGGCTAACCATTACAGGCTCGAATTTCTTGATCGCCTTGAGCGTCGTGGGAATCATTGCTTCGGGGCAAGACGTGTTGGGACTTTATGCAAGCATTGCCGTTTTGGGCATGTGTTATGGTGTTACGTGGCCAATGTATGGGGCCTGTGGGGGCGACTACTTCAAGAAAGAAGTGATGGGGACGGTTATAGGGGCATGGACCCCATTCTACGGCCTGGGCGCCATCTCGGCGCATTTTATCGCGGGAAGAATACGGGATAGTACCCAGTCCTTCCAGGCGGCCTTTTATCTAGCTATCATCTTCGCCGTAATCGCTTCGTTTCTCATGTTGAGGGTAAAAAGGCCCGCTGAGGCAGATTAAGACACCCAGAGGTAGGGCTGACTTCCCACCCTGAAGGCTGCTC
>CAYFXP010000062.1:0-6770 GCA_964346935.1 uncultured Syntrophobacterales bacterium | reverse complement strand
GTCTTCAAGGCTGGAGAAGCCGTTGATGAAGTCGCCTTTAAGGACAAGTACACGCACGGCCTTGTTAAATGGTGGAACCTCGAGCTGAAGGACAAGACGCCCCAATGGGCGGAGAGGGTAACCCTAGTGCCCGGGGAACAGATAATCAGGGTTGCCCGGGGAATGGGCGAGGCCGCACCACACGTAAGCGTCTGGATGGGCCCCGGAGCGGCGATGCACGTGAGAGGCGGTTACAGCGCGATGGCCGTGCACGCCCTGAACGGCCTCCTCGGCTCGGCGGACAACAAAGGAGGACCTATTCCCTCGGCCAAGATACCCGTCAAGAAGATTCCGAAGTACAAGGATTATCAGGACGAGTTCGCCAAGAAACACTCCAAGATGCAGAAGATAGACCAGAGGGGCTACAAGCAATTTCCCTCTATGAAGAAGGGCAAACCTGGCAGCGGCGTCGTCACCAACAACGTCGCCAACGCACTGCTTAACAAAGACCCCTATGAGATTAAGGTCGCTATCGGGTATATGAACAACTTCGCATTCTCCTGCACGGGTGCGGACAGGTGGGAAAAAGCACTCCAGCAGCTCCCCTTCTTCGCCCATATCACAACCCATGCCTCGGAGAACACGCAGTTCGCCGATATCGTCCTTCCCGCCGCCATAACCATGTTCGAGAAGCTCGGCTACGTCAAGACCAAGGCCAATAGGTATGCCACGGCCACCCTCGTACTGCCGGTGGTCAAACCCCTGTGGGACGTGAGGATAGACGAAACCGAGATCGTCTGGGACTTGGCCGTAAAGCTCAAGGAAAAGGGGTTCTCCAACCTCCACGACTACCTCAGGAACGAGTTTAAGGACCCCGAGACGGGCAAGATGCCGACTAACGGCCTCGAGTTCACCGAGTATAACCTGAAGATCCAGACCGCCCCGCTCTGGGATGGCAAGAAAGACGTAGGCGGCGACAAGATTAACGGGTGGAAGGAGTTCATTAGACGAGGAATGTGGAATTCCTCCCCGTACAAGTTCAAGAAGCGCTGGGGAAAGTTCAAGACCAAAACGAAGCAGTTCGAGTTCTACAGCGAAACGCTCAAGGAGGCCCTCGCAAAGCACGCGGAAAAGCACAAGACGAGCATCGATGACGTCCTGCAGGCCTGCAAGTACGAGGCAAGGGGAGAGATGGCCTTTGTACCCCACTATGAGCCTCCCTTCAGACATGGTGATGAGGCGGAATATCCATACACATTCATCGACTACAAGTCAAAGCTCAACCGGGAAGGCAGGAGCCAGAACTGTACGTGGTACCAGGAGTTTAAGCACGTTGACGTGGGGGACGTGGGATGGGAAGACGTCCTGAAGATAAATCCCGCTGATGCCCGCACGCTCGGGATCGGAGACGGCGATAGAGTGAGGGTTACCTCCACGGTCAGCAGCATCGTGGTCAAGGCCAAACTCTGGGAAGGTATCCGTCCCGGCACGGTAACGAAGTCCTATGGTCAGGGGCACTGGGCCTACGGGAATGTCGCGGCAGCCGACTATCAAGGGGCCCGCCCCCGGGGTGGAAATAACAACCTGCTCATGCCCGATGACTACGAGCGCCTCTCCGGGAGCACCGCGAGAAACGGGGGCTTCACCGGCGTGAAGATCGAGAAGATTTAAGGCATATAAGATGATCGAAAGGAGGGCAGGATAATGCCTACGTACTATGGGATGGTTATCGATTTGCAGAAATGCGTCGGCTGCGGTGCCTGCGCACTAGCGTGCAAAACCGAAAATAACACGGAGGATAGGTCAAACGGCCAGACCTTCAACTGGGCGGATTTCATTCACAGGACGGAGGGGAAATTCCCCGATGTGAACTATACCGCTATTCCCGTTCTCTGTAATCACTGCACGGATCCCCCCTGTGTGGAGGCCTGCCCTGTGACTCCAAAGGCTATGCACAAACACGGAAACGGCATTACCATGCACAACCAGAAGAGGTGTATAGGGTGCCGGCAATGTCAGGAGGCGTGTCCTTACAGCGCATACGATGTTGAAAAAGACAGGGCAGAATACAGCGTTATCAGCTTCAATGAGTTCGATATACCGACCCATGCGGTGTACAGAAACACGGAGGAACTCATCCCCAGGGGTACGGCCTCGGGCGCAGAGATATCCAGGAAAGCAGGGAATACCCCACCCCACCGCACCCTGTACACTCACACCGATTACAAGAGCGTCAGGCGCGCCGGAGTAGTGGAGAAGTGCATCTTCTGCGAGCATAGGGTGAAAAACGGCGAGTTACCAACGTGTGTCGTAGCGTGTCCTGCCGGCGCGAGGACTTTCGGTGATCTGAAAGATGAGAACAGCGAGGCGAGCAAGCTTCTCAGGAAACACAAGTATTTCGTGCTGAAACCCGAAGAAGGCACCAGGCCCAATGTTTACTATATAAGAAACTTCAAGGCACCAGAGCGGGCATAACTATTTCGCACGGTTTTCATGGTGCGAAAGACTGGGACGGGACTGGCTTGCGTTGGCAGTCTTGTCCCTCTTTCCATCCTACAATATGGGGAGATAAAATGGGTATGAACGAATTTATCTCACGTGTACAGGTGGGGGGGGACTGTTACAGATTTTTGGCGGTATGTTTTTATTTGCCACAAAAAGAGGTATTTGCTGAAGAAAATCTCCTGGAGAATCTCACATTGTCCTTGAAAAAGGTCTGTCCTGAAGCGGCACCATTCTCCATGAAAATGGGGGAGGCCCTTCCCCGATACAGCAGTGAGGACCTGTCCATCGAGTATGCAAAGCTCTTTGTGGGACCTTATGAGCTGAAGGCGCCACCCTACGGATCAGTCTATCTCGATAGGGAGAGAAGGGTAATGGGTGACTCCACCATGGAAGTCATAAAGGCGTATGAGGAACAGGGGCTTTCCATTGACAATGAGTTCAGGGAGGTTCCTGATCACATATCTGTAGAGCTCGAGTTTATGTACTACTTGACCTGTCAGGAAGTAGAGGCCTTGAAAAATGCTGAGAGGAAAAAGGCCCTAAAATGGATAGAGCCCCAGGAGGCATTTCTTAACAGATTCCTCATGCCCTGGGTTCCCGATTTCTGCACAAGAATAAAGGAGGGAACGGATAATGAGTTCTATAGGGCTCTTTCCGATTGTGTTCTAACTTTTGTTGACAAGTATCACGGCTCTCGGCAATCAGTGCTAGAGGCCTTGGAAGAAGGAAACCCTGATGGTTCAAATTGATGATGAAGGAAACGATGATTAGACCGGATAGGATCGTTAGGATTGATCAGTCGAGATGTCTGCGGATGCGCTTCAACAAGAGTTCATGCACCGCATGCATGAGGAACTGCCGTTTACATGCTATTACGATAGATGACAAGGTACATATCCATAAGGAATTCTGCTCTGAATGCATGGTGTGTGTATCTGTATGTCCCACCGGTGTCTTTCAGATACGGACCATGGATTTCTATTCAATCATAGGGGAATTGAGAAAGATTCAAGCACCTGTGTTGGGTTGTGATATAAGACCGGGGGTAGAGGCTCACGAGAAAACCGCTTGTCTTGGTTTCTTGTCAGAAGAGCACCTTATCGGCCTTCTGTCCTTTGTGCAGAAGCCTCTTCAAATTAATCTCACAGGGTGTAAAGACTGCAGCAATGGCTTCATTGTTGATGTGCTTCTCGAAAGACTGAGGAGGGTTGCAAGAAAGATTTCCATGAATGTCTTCGAAAGACTAAGAATTGTTGAAAATAAAGCTGATTTGAATTTTGCGGACATCTCCTGCGACCGTAGGGGGTTTTTCAAGGCAATGAAGAACCGAGCCGTTCGGAAGGCGCTGGGTCTTCTTGATAGCACAAGGACGGAAGAAAATACATTATCGTATTCGGATAAAGCATTGCCGGCCAGAAGGGCGTTGCTTAACAGCTCTTTCTCGGTTTTGCCCGGATACACAAGGGAGAGGATTTTAGAGCAATATTACTATGATGTCAGAGTTGAAGAAGCATGTGATAACTGTTTTGCGTGTGTAGGAATGTGTCCTACCGGGGCCCTCAAGAGCGCTGAAGTTGAGTCTGATACGATGCTCTTTTTCAACAGCTCCCGCTGTAGCGGTTGCGACCTTTGCGGGAGTTTTTGTGGGAATGATACAGTACAGATGAAAAAAGGGTTTTCAGGAATGTTCCCTTTTCAATTTAACAGCACAAAGGGGGTTTCCCGTAAAGGAGACAGTGAGGCTCAGAAAGGATCTCATTTTGAAGGAGCATTTACTGACTGATGAAATCCTTTGATGAATTGTTGCGAAAATCTGCTGTAGCCCACGGTCATCTCTGCCCTGGGCAGGTCTTGGGCGTTCGGATGGCGATGAAAGGATGTGAGCTCATCGGCATCGATGACCCACAAGCCAGTTCCTCTCGTCGCAAGAAAATGATCGTCTACGTCGAGATCGACCGATGTGCCACTGATGCCATTTCCGCCGTAACCGGATGCAAACTGGGGAAGAGGACCATGAAATTCAGGGACTATGGGATCATGGCCGCCACCTTCGTAAACCTGGAAACGGATCAGGCCTTTCGGATCAGTGCCAGAGAAGAGGCCAAGACTTCCGCCGCTTACTATGCGCCGGGCATCGAGGACCGTTATAAAAGGGAGCTCAAAGCGTATCAGATCATGCCCGACGAAGAACTATTTGAGGTTGAGGAAGTACGGGTTAATATCCCTATCTACGACCTGCCGGGAAGGCCCAGAAAAAAAGTTCAGTGCCAGAGCTGCGGTGAATGGGTTCGGGATGGCCGTGAAAGGAGAGAAAACGAAGCCACCCTTTGCCAGATCTGTGCGGGTAGGGGCTACTTCCGCCGAGCGGCCGCTTCTCAACAATTGTAAACCCATGCTCGATGGGTTACAGAAAAGAGCTATTAACCGTGCTTTTGCTTTGCTGAGGGTATTAGCCCCTTAGTCTGGAAAATACAATGTCATGCCCATGGGCGTTTGTGTGGATCATCCCTCTTTTCTCGCTGGGAGTTCTGTCGTTGCTTGTTTTGGGGGCCTTGCTTTTGTTATTATTCGGAGAAGTCCCTAAGCTTTCGGGCATCTCCCATAATGAAGGCGACACAGCAGAGAGAGCCGAGGCCTGTGAAAAACCAACCTCTCAGTCATACTCCTTCAAAAGTCTCGGAGGCCTTTCTGAATCTCCCAGTCATCGGTTGGGCGAAGTCGTTTTGGTAGAGAAGGAGATCCATTGAGAGTACCCCTCGTTGCTTCGCTTCTGTTCTTCCTCACGAGTTCATCTTCTCTCGCAGCGAGAACCTTAATCGCCTTCGTTGGCTCAGCCAGCATGCCAGCCACAAAAGAGGCAGCGGCTGCGTTTGAGAAGGAGACGGGGATTCACGTTGAGCTTCATTTCGGCGGCTCGGGCTCTATGCTATCGCAAATGACATTATCCAGGAGGGGAGATCTCTATTTCCCGGGCTCACCGGATTACATGGCTAAGGCCATCCAGATGAAGGCGGTGGACCCCAAATCGGTGAGGAAGATAGCCTACCTCATTCCCTCCATCAACGTACCGAGGTCAAACCCCAAATCTATCCAAGGGCTGAATGACATGGGTAAGAAGGGAGTTAGGGTGGCCATCGCCAACCCCCATTCGGTCTGTGTGGGTCTCTATGCGGTCGAGATCTTGGAGAAAAACGGCATGAAGAAGAGGATAAAGCCCAACATCAGGACATACGTTGAGAGTTGTTCAAGAACTGCAAGCCTCGTCGCCTTGAACAACGTGGACGCGGTGATCGGCTGGAGGGTTTTTGAGCAATGGAACCCCAAGAGGATCCTGACGGCTCCCCTAAAACCCCAAGAGATACCGAGGATTGCCTCTATTCCGATCGCCATCTCGACCTCCTCCCATAAACGCGAGGATTCCCGACGATTCATCGATTTCCTCGAGTCCGATGAGGGAAGGAGCATCTTCCGGAGATGGGGATACATCGTCACCGAAGCCGAGGCGAGGAGGTTTGCCCCAAAGGCCCGGATCGGGGGGCGGTATGTGGTTCCCCCCGATTGGTAGGAATGGCGGTGAAGATATTCGAGGGTATGAAGGGGAATAAGGCTTTCAGGGTTGGGATCTTTGGATGCCTGATCGCCCTCGTGGGCTTTTTTCTGCTCACGATTGTCAGCTTGGCCCTCTACGTGGATTGGGAGATCCTTCTCTCCACGCTCGTATCCCGGGAGATCTTTTTCGCCATCAGGCTGAGCCTTTTTACGGCCACAATTGCCGCGGTGCTGGCCTTGGTCTTCGCAATCCCTGCCAGTTATGCCCTGTCAAGGGCGGAATTCTGGGGGAAGAACATGGTGGATACCTTCTTGGATATCCCCATCGTAGTATCCCCCGTGGCCTTTGGTTCGGCGCTGCTGATCTTCTTCAATACCGGCCTGGGAACATTCATAGAGGCGCATTTTCTCCGGTTCGTCTTCGAGGTTCCGGGGATTATCCTGGCCCAGTTTGGCGTTGTAACGGCCTTGGCCATCCGACTGATGAAATCCACCTTCGATAGCATCGGCCAACGATATGAGATTGTGGCCAGAACCCTGGGGTGCAGCGCATGGAAGGCCTTCTTTAGGATCACCCTTCCCGTGGCAAAGAATGGGGTGGTCGCCGCGGGAATCCTCGCGTGGGCAAGGGCCGTTGGGGAATACGGGGCTACGGTGACCCTTGCCGGAGCGACCCAGATGAAGACCGAGACGCTGCCCATCGCCATCTACCTGAACATCGCCTCGGCGGAGGTGGA
>CAYFXP010000061.1:0-1569 GCA_964346935.1 uncultured Syntrophobacterales bacterium | reverse complement strand
GCCACGAGCGGGAAAAAACCCAGTTCTGGGGCAAAGGAGGCCTAAATGCTTGAATCGTCGAAAAAATATGTTTGAGCAGCGAGGAGCGAGTTTTTTCGAGACCTCACGGGAGAGGGGGGAGGCGGAAGATGAAATGCCAAAGTTCAAAATCCAAACGACAAATGTCAAACGGGCTGTTGTCGAAATCCCTGGAGCGAACATTAAAGAATTTTTGGTAACCATTCTTAGGGAAGCGAAACGGCCGCAAATCCATCTGTTTGAGCCCGTAGGGCGAGTTTTGGGTTTGCAGTGAAGCGAACTTTAGAATGGTCAAAAATTCTTTTCAGAGAGCGAAAGGGTATTTGGGCAACAATCCCTCAAATACCTGATAACGGACACGGACACGAAACACGAATACGAGAGTCGATGTCAAAGTTGGGAATCCCTGGAAAACCGGAAAAGAGGGCCTTTCTATCTAAAGCTCGATCTGGGTGCCAACACCCCGTTCCCGTGCCCTCTCATACGCCAATTTCGCTACGGCTGCATCCTCAATGGCAAAGCCTACCGATTTAAAGAGGGTAATCTCCTCCTCCGTCATCCGGCCGGGTTTCTTCCCGGTAACGAGCTCGGAGAGTTCGCCTCGGATGTCATCCCGCGAGATTATCCCCTCATGCATTGGAATGAGGAGATCCCCAGCCTCACTCAGTGCACCCTCATACGAATCGACGAAAAGGCAGGACTTCATAATTGTCTCCGAATCCACCTCCCGTGTCTCTGGAGTAAAAGCCCCAATGAGGTTCAGATGAGTCCCCTCCCTGAGGTGTGAACCAGAGAAGACGGGTACCTGGGAAGTCGTAGCCGTTACCAGCACATCCGATTTCGCGACTACTTCGCCCGGGGATGAAAGGACCTCCAAATGCACCTTCAGTTTATCCGAATAATCCTGGACAAAACTCCTGGCCCTCTCCTCGATCTTATCGAAGAGATAACAGGCTTCAATCCCCCTGACCGCCAGGATCGCCATGACCTGGAAACCCGCCTGAACCCCCGTTCCTATGATTCCCATGGCCTTCGAATCCTTGCGAGAGAGATACTTTGTTGCCACTGCGGAAGCCGCGCCTGTGCGTGCTCCGGTCAAGTAGATGCCATCCATCAGGGCCAGGGGGGCCCCCGTCGTCGTATCATACAACAGATAGAGCCCATAAATGAGGGGGAGTCCCCTTTCGGGATTTCCGGGAAACACCGAGACCAGTTTTGCGCCCATTGTTCCCCCCCCTCCTTCTCCCGGCCTCAAACAAGAAGGCATGTAGAGAACGACCCCACCGGGGAGGTTGAAATGGGTCCGTGGCGGGATGGCCCATCTTCCGCCGGCATAGTCGACGAAGGCCCCCTCCACGGCCTCAATGACCTCTTCCATTGTGAGAATCTTTTCCAGATCATCCCTCGAAATAACCCACATCACCCCATTGCTCTTCCCTCCGTGAGAAAATAATCCTAATATCACCCTCGAGGCGTTTTGTCAAGATGAAATTCCCCGGAGTTTCCGGAGCCTAGGAGAACAGCAGCGTTCGTGAGCGACTCGCGGGAGCA
>CAYFXP010000060.1:0-6860 GCA_964346935.1 uncultured Syntrophobacterales bacterium | reverse complement strand
ATCAATATCGACCTCTTCAGGATGGTGAGGAGGGATTTGCTCGTAATTGCCCCCCTCGCCATGTTTTCAGTAGTCTTACTCCTCTACCTCCATTTTCGGAGGTGGCGAGTGGTGATTCTAGCCCTCACACCTCTGTCCGTAGGCATCACCTGGATGTTGGGGTTGACGTCTCTGTTGGGATGGAAGATCAATTACATCAATGGGGTGGTCATACCCATGGTCGTTGGTATCGGCATAGATGACGGCATTCACATCATTCATCGGTACCTGGAGGGCTCTCGATACGATATCCGTAGTGCAGTTCAATACACGGGAAGGGCTGTGGCCATGACATCTTTCACAACCATGGTGGGGTTTGGCTCCCTGGTCATAGCCCAGTACAGGGTCCTCTCCTCCATGGGGTGGATCATCATTGTGGGAATCGGGTCTTGTTTACTAACCTCCCTTCTCCTCCTTCCGCCGCTGTTGGTTGTCTTCCTGAGGCCCGATAAAGGGGAAAAAACCGGCGATGGGGTATGATGTCGTCATCATTGGAACGGGAATGGGGGGACTGACTGCCGGGGCCCTGTTGGCAAAAAAGGGGCTGAAGGTATTGCTCTTGGAGAAGGGTTCCCAGCCGGGGGGATACGTAGTCTCCTTTCGGAAAAAGGGCTTTACCTTCGACGCTACCGGGGTCTTCGTTGGAGGATGTGAGCCGGGTGGGGAATTCGAGGCCCTGCTCAGGGAGGCCGATGTTCGCCTGGAATTCAAGAGGATCGACGCCATCCGAAATATCTATCCCGGCTTTGAAATCGCCCTCCATGAGGGTGGATTTAACCATTACATTGAGCACCTGAAGGCGCTGTTTCCCGAGGAGAAACGAGGGATAGGGACGTACGAGCGCACCATCTTAAGGATCGGGGCCGAGGTGAAGGCCCTTTCAGAGATTACGTGGTATGAAAAGGCCCTCTTTCCCCTTTTCTTTTGGAATTTGGCTCGCTTCAGCGCGACCACCCACAAGGCGATCCTTGACCGCCTCTTTAAGGGGAACCAGATCAAGATGGCCCTGTCTTCGCTCCCGGTGACGGTCCCCCCCTCTCAGCTCTCCTTCCTCTTCGTGGCTACCCTCATCAGTAAGGTCATATCGCAGGGAGCCTATTATCCCAAGGGCGGTATGGGCGTCATATCTAAAGCCCTGGCAGCCTCCATTGAAAGACAGGGAGGCACAATCAGGTATCGAACCGAGGCCGCGAAGATTCTAACTCGAGGTAACAAGGTCACAGGGGTAGCCACCGATGAGGGTGAGGTGATTGAAACCCCCACGGTTATTTCAAATATTAGCCTTCCTCAGACCTTCCGAGGGCTCCTCTCCGGAGGACTCCCGTCCTCTCTTGCGGGAAGGCTGGAACGCCTAAAATACTCCCTTTCCAATGTCATCGTCTACTTGGGGGTGAGGGGCGATGCCGAACTCAACTCCCTGCCCTTCTTCACCTATCTCCGATCCATCATCGACCTGGAGGGGGAATATAGGATGCTCAGGAGGGGGGAGATCCCGGAAAACCCTACGGTGATCATGGTCGTTCCCTCCCTTATCGACCCTTCTTTGGCTCCAAAAGGAACCCACACGGTCAAATTGCTCACCGTGGCCCCTTATGGATATCGGAACGAGTGGAACAGGACCAATCGCCAGTCCTATCAGGCGACTAAGGAAGAGATGGCCCAAAGGCTCATGGCCCATGTGGAATCCAGGGTAGTCCCGGGGTTAAGGGAAAAAATCCTCTTTTGCGAGGCGGCCACCCCCATCACCCTGGAACGTTACACGGGCAACGAGCAAGGAGCGATGTATGGCTTGGCGGCTACCCCAGGCCAGTTCGGCCGACACAGGCCCTCAAATCGGACCCCTATCAAAGGGCTCTACCTGGCGAGCCATTACACCCGCCCCTCCCATGGGATTGTCGGGGCAGCCACATCGGGCTCCTTCACCGCCAAAATGATCCTTTCGGGGTTCAACGGCTAGCTTGCTATCCCGCGATTTCCACCCTCAATAGGCAGAATCTTTCCCCCACGGGTCTATCCGGGTATCATCTATTCCACTAAGCTTGTAAACCCCAAGCCCTGCCAAAAGTGCGAGGCCTGCTGCAAAGAAGAGCGCCCGGAAGCCCACCCATTCCCCGATATAGCCCAGGATAATAGATCCGACAAAGACCCCCGCATCGATCCCGCCTGTGAAGATGCCGGTGATCTTTCCTCGGATAGCGATGGGCTCGTTGCGGACGGCCATGGCATTGAGACACGGGAAGAGGAATCCGTGTCCACATCCCGCCATAAGCCCGGAAAAGGCCAAGATCGTATTACCTCCCAGAAGCATTAACATTAGAAGCCCTCCACCGGTAAGGATCTGGCCATAGGGAATAAGCCGTTCTTCCCCAATCCTATCCGCAAGCCTCCCTCCAAAAAGCCTCGTTAGGACTGCCGCTGAAGAATAACAGAGGTAGTAAAGGGAGATGAATACGATATCCTTCTCCTGGGCAAAGGGGGAGACGAAGCTGCCAGAGGCCGACACCCCAAACCCGAACAGGAGGGCAAGCACGGCAACGATCAAACGCTTCCTCTTTACGAGGACCGAGAAGAAGGGGGGAGACGACTCATGGGAGAGGCCCTTAAAGGATTCCGGAAGGGGGAGAGCCAACAACAGGCCGATGGCGGCCATCCCCGCCGCGGCGAGAAAGAAGGTGGAAAAACCGAATCCCCTGATTATCGTCTCACCTATGGCGGGGCCAAGGGCGAGCCCTGTGAGCCCAGATATGCCGAACAAACCGATTCCCTCATTCAATCGTTCCCCCGGGACAATGTCTGCAACATAGGTAAATGCGCCCGTAAAGCAGATGGCCAGTCCTATGCCATGGAAGATTCGAACCAGAATGAGGGGGAGGTAGAAATGCGAAAGATTCCCACGAAAGAAGAGATAGATGAGCGGAAGGGCGATCATAATCATGCATCCAAGCGTGTAGCTCCTCTTCCGTCCAATGCGATCGATCATATCGGAGATCCATGGACGAAAGAGGACAGAAGAGAGGGCCAAGACACCCATGATGATCCCAATGTCCGACTTGGAACCTCCATGCTCCATAAGGAAAATGGGAAAGAGGAAGAAGGTGCCAAAACTCGATACGATAAACAGGTTGGCAAAGCCCATAATGATGAACGGCCGGCTATAGAGCATGGGGGGCCTTCTTGAACGTTTCATCGAGGTGATTGGTTATGGAGCGCTGAGGCCTTCTCAATATATCCCTTTGGTAATTGATCCTCTAACCTTACCCGTATTTTTAAAGGGCTTCAAGGCTAAACCAGGGAGCACCCGAGCAGCATGGGGCTATGAAAAGGGTTTTGACTCTTCCACCCCCCTTGTGGTACAAGGTAAGAAAAGATTCCGGGCGAAGAAGCTCAAGAAAGGGGATAACATGACAAAGGCACAGTTGGATTTTGAGATACCCACACACTTAATGGGTGAATTTCTTTTCCGGACCACCGGGGTTCATCCGCCTAACGGCATTCTCTTCGGGTTTAACACGGTTAGAAAGGTCGGGGAACAAGCCAAGCAGCTCGGAGGAAAGCACGCCATCCTGGTTACGGATGAAGTTATGGCACAGCTGGGGTACGCTGACCTCGTCAAGGAAGGAATGGCAAAGGAGGCGTTGAAGGTAGAGGTCTTCGCAAAGGTAGATCCTGAACCGCAAATCGAGACTGCCGATGCGCTCTATGAAATGGTGCGCAAGACGAAGTTTGACCTCGTGGTGGGCCTGGGTGGGGGCAGCTCCATGGACATGGCCAAGCTCACGTCCATTGTGGCCACTAACGAACAGGCGCCCTTTGAAATAATGGAGAAGAAGCTGGTCAACAAACCGGCTTTAAAGAAGATCCTCATTCCCACCACGGCGGGTACGGGAAGCGAGGTCTCCATGTACCTCGTGGTCTCCAAGGGTCATGACAAATACTTCATCGGTACACCGTACTCCTACGCGGAGATCGCCATCGTCGACCCGGGCCTCATGGTGTCCATGCCTCCTAACGTAACAGCCTCCACAGGTATCGATGCCCTTTCCCATGCCATCGATGGCCTGATGCACAAGCTGGCCAACCCTTTCTTTGACTCCTTGGGATTTGCCGGAGTCGAGCTCATTGCCAAGTATCTGCGCCGGGCCACATTTGATGGCCAAGATATAGAGGCCCGCTACTACATGGCCATGGGGGCAAGCCTTTGCATGATGTGTATGAATGCCACCGGGGCACTCTATTCTCACAGTATCTCCTACGCGCTGTCCATGGTCAAACCTATGGCCCATGGGATCGGCTGCGGCATGGGGTTATCTTACAGCATGGCGTTTAATGTTCCGATGATCGAGGAGAAACTGGCACGCATTGCCAAGGTCATGGGTGAGCGCATAGAATCCCTGTCCACACGGGCAGCTGCTCGGCGAGCCGCTGAGTCGGTCTACGAGCTCATGGTAGACGTTAAATTGCCCGTGAGCCCGAAAGAGTTGGGGTTCAAGCGGGAAGATATCCCGGAGATGGCCGAGGTTTGCATCGCCCGATACCCCCGGCCCTTCAATCCCCGGCCCACGTCCAAGGAGCAGTGTCTTGCCCTCTTCGAAACCATGTGGGAGGGGAAGATCGCTTACTTCTGAGAAGACCTTCGGAATTAGTGCGCATGGCCAAAAACATGTCCATTTGATTCAGTGCTTTTTGGCCTGTTGCCCAAATTGCCCTCGCTCAGGGTTTCGTGTTCGTGATTCGTGCTCGTGATACGTATCCATGTCTCGTGTTTCCTATCCAATCATTTGTCATGTGGATTTTTCCTTTTGGCATTTGAGCTTTGACTTTTTTTTGCCTCAAACCTCCAGCCTTGACCTTTTTTCTTTTGAACGCAGCAGCGCAAGACTGCAGCACCGCAGCACCATATTATCGCAGCCTCCTATTTTTACTGCCTACTGCTTACCATATCTTCTCAGTCTCAACCTTAACCTTAGCCTTGCACCTTTGTCATTTGACATTTCGCCTTCCGCCTTCTGCCTCCAACCTCTAGCCTCTTTCCGACTGCAGCACTGAATAATGTTCGCTCCAGGGAACCTGGGCAACAACTGCTTCCGAAATGCTTAATTACTCGGCTTCGATGGGTGCTTCACTTCACCAGCAAATTCCGCTGAGAGACAACAATGTCCCTCGAAACTCAGGAAACTCAATCGCTCGTCCATTGAATGCCGGCCCAATGCGGTGTAAAATGAAGAAATCCTCGAGGAAAATCGAACACGCGATATGAGCCAACGAATCGATTGTCTCTTTATTCACTGCCCCAAGCAGAACAACCACTACAAGCCCATCGATGATCATATGTTTATTACTCTCATTCCCATGGGGATGTTTGCCCTTTGCGACCTCCTCTGTCGAAAAGGGTATCCCTCACACATAGTCCACCTGGGGGTGGAGTGGATCGAGAACAAGACATTTTCCCTTCTGGACTACATCGATAAGGTAAGACCCCGGGTTGCGGCCATGGACCTCCACTGGCATCACCAGTCGTACGATGTCGTCCAAACTGCCCGGCAAATCAAAAAGGCCCTTCCCCACGTCTATCTCCTCTTGGGCGGGATCACGGCCAGCTTTTACCACCAGGAGATATTGGCGAACTACGACGCCATTGACGGCATTATTCGTGGTGAGGGGGAGATTCCGATCCAGACCCTCATGGGGGCGCTTCAGGAGGGGCGAGGGGATTTGGGTCACGTCCCCAACCTCAGCTGGAAAAGGGAATCCGAGATCGTCACAAACCCCCTGAGCTATGTCGCATCCCAGGAGATCCTCGACGAACTCAACTTCACCCACTTCGATCTCCTGAGGAATCACCATACCTATGTCCGTTATATGGGGCTCCCCTTTTACGTCAAGGGGGTATCGAGGGAGAAGAACTTCTGGATGTACTCCCTTAAATCCCCCATGTTCGACCTGGAGGTGGGCAGGGGATGTCCGGTAAATTGCACCTGGTGCGGGGGAAGCCATACGCACCAAGAGGGCATTTCGGGCAGAAAGCGCGTGATCTTCCGCGATCCCGAAAAGGTCCTCCAATCCATAGAGGAAGCCCTCTCCTATGGATATGAGACCATGCACATCTGCTTCGATCCCTTCCCCCAACAACCCGCCTACTACCTAGACCTCTTCTCAAGAATCCGGGCCAATGGTTTGCCGGTGGAATGTTTCTACGAATCCTTCGGATTGCCCACGGTGGAATTCATACAAGCATTCGCCAAGACCTTTCCTGGGCCCAAATCGTTCATGGCCCTTTCCCCGGAGGTGGGATCCGAGAGGGTGAGGCGGGCGAATAAGGGCTATTTTTATACCAATGATCAGCTGGTGGAGACGTTGGATCTAATGCGGAGGGAAGGGGTGTATGCTGATCTCTTCTTTACTTACGGAGTAGCGGGGGAGACGGAAAGGGATCTCCAGGATACCCTCGATTTGATCAAGAGGGTCAAGGGATTTCCCAACGTGAGGGGGGTTCGAGCCTTTTCCATCGAGATGGAGCCGGGGGCGCCGTGGCATACGAATCCCGATGCTTACGGAATCAAGATTCACCTACAACGCTTCGAGGATTACCTACGACATCACTCCAATCAGAGCCACGATCCCTTCGCTACATTGGGGTACACGATACCAGACTTCTTCAAAGAGACCCCATCCGGAGGCGACTCCTTTGCCCAGCGGATTCAACGATTTAAGTGCCGCCATCTCTGTTTCATCCACCCAAACGCCCGCAGGACGAGCTCGGCCTTTTGGGGAAGGATGCTCTGTCGGGCCTCTCAAACGGCCTGGTGGATCAAGAAATGTAT
>CAYFXP010000059.1:0-3121 GCA_964346935.1 uncultured Syntrophobacterales bacterium | reverse complement strand
GAAAAAATCTCATCCCTCCGGGTTGATGGAGGAACGGAACAGAAGGCCCTGGGCTGGTTCAATCCGGGAGGCGGGGGACATCATCGCTCTGGAGTTCTCAAGTTTGCCGGTCCCGTTCCCCCCGGTGCCCGGTCCCTTCAGGTTATCATTCGAGGAATCGGAGGTGTTGAGGAGCGGGTATTCGAGTGGAAGCTCCCCCTTGAGTCCAGATAGGCTTCATGATTCGCTTTGCGGGACGAGCCTCTGTTTTGTTCCTGAAAACCAAGAAGGAGAACGTCGTGAAAGTCCTGTTTCGACCTTTTGGGAAGTTGCTGGCTGGGGTGCTGGTGATGTGGCTTTTTCTGCCCTCATTTGCTCCGGGACATGAAGCGGGGAAGGGCACATCCGGTGGCGGAGAAAAGGGGATCCTCTTTATAGCCATGGGGCCATCAAATAACTTCGTCATGATCGACATGGCCACGGAAAAAGTGATGAGGGCTGTTGCGGGCCCGGTAAATCCCCATGGTATCGCTGTCACCCCCGACGGTAACTATGCTTATTTGACCAGCAGAAACCCGGATGAAAAGAAGAAATCGACTTCCCCTGGGGATTTCCCGGTAAGCGTGGTGTTGGTGGATACCGGGAAAATCGTTGCCACGATCGACGTGGGCGGCGAGAGTCATCACGCTCGGATGAGTCCTGACGGAAAACGGGTATATGTTACGGTTCCTTCTGTGGAGGGGGTGGTGGTAATTGACACTACTACCAATGAGGTAGTCAAAACGGTCGAGACTGGATTCAAGGCCAATTCCACGGCCACCTCTCCCGACGGGAAATCCGTCTATGTGGTCAACAAAGGGGATGATACCCTATCCGTCGTCAAGGGTGAAACGCTCGAGGTGATTAAGACCATCGAGGTGGGCAAGGGGCCCGATCATCTAGCGGTCAGCCCCGATGGGAAATTTATTTACCTGACGGCGGCTTTTGCCAACGAGGTATGGGCGCTCAGGGCTAATCCCCTGGAAGTGATAGCAAGGGTTCCCGTGGGGCAAGGGCCCCACGGGATTGCCGTTTCCCCCGATGGCAAGCAGGTATTTGTCTCTAGCCGGGGGGATGCCACCTTCACCGCGTTTACAGCTCCCGGATTGGAAAAAATCCATTCCCTCAATTTGGGGAAGGGCCCGGGACATGTGAGCATCGCCCCGGGGGGTAAGCGGGTTTACATAAACGACGAGGCCGAGTTCAGGACCTATATCTACGATCCGGAAACCCGCAAGGTAATCCATACCATATACCTGTGGCCCGAGCCCCATGAGACGGCCTTCTTCATACCGGCTCAGTGATGGGGGGGTAGGCTAGCGGCATTTCCTTACTTGAGAAAAGGCTGTGAGGCAAATTTTGCGTCTATCGATCGAGGAAGAGAAACGATCGGAGCATTGAACATGAAGTTCTCCTATTATCCTGGCTGTACTGCACACTCCACCTCCGCAGAATACACCCTTTCTTACCGCGAAGTTCTGAGTGTGTTGGGAGTGGAATTGGAGGAGATCGAGGATTGGAACTGCTGTGGGGCGGCAGCAGCACGAAATCTCAACTACATGTTGTCGATCTCCCTTCCTGCCAGAAATATTGCTATTGCCCAAGAAAAAGGTCGCCCCGTGGTCATTACCTGTGCCGGCTGTTTTAGAAACCTCAGGAGAGCCGATCACGCTTTACGAAATGACCCCGAAGTCAAGAAAAGGGTTGAATCGGTGGTAGGGTTCAAATTTACGGGGGGACTGGAATTGAGGGCTCTTTTGGATGTGGTTGTAAGGGATGTGGGCTTGGAAAGGATCGCGGAGAGGGTCAGGCGCTCCCTCCGTGGTTTGAAAATCGTGTCATCTTACGGCAGCTCATTGGTACACCCTCCCAAAATCACCCATCTTGATGATCCGGAGAATCCCCAATGCCTTGATGAATTGATGGAAACGCTCGGGGCCGTTCCTCTGGACTGGTCTTATAAGACGGAATGCTGCGGGGGCGACCTTACCTTCACGCGTGCGGATATCGTTGAGCGGATCGGGGGTGAGATCATTGCTGAGGCGAGAGAGGCAGGGGCCGAGGCGATCGTTACCCCCTGCGGTCTCTGTCACATTAATTTGGAAATCCGCCGGCCGTCAAGAACGGACTCCATGCCTGTCTTTTATTTCACAGAACTGATGGCCTTGGCTTTCGGTTTTGAGAACTGTTCTCAATGGTGGAAGAAACACTTCATTAGCCCATTAAAATTGTTGGAGAAAAAAGGTCTGGTGGTGCACGCAAGATAAAGCAAGAAGGGCGATATGAATATCTCCAGGAGGAAATTCATCGGAACCGCATGGATCGTCGCAGGGGCCGCCTTATTCGGAGAGCTGATAGCGGGAACTATTGCCTTCCTGTGGCCGCGGACCAGGGAGAGGGAGGAAAAGCTCTTTATTACGGGCAAGGTTGAGGATTTTAAAGTAGGGACCATAACCCATTTCAGGTCGGAGAAGCTCTACATCAACAGGGTGGATGAGGGCTTTTTGGCCATGTCCGCCATATGTACTCACCTGCGCTGTATAGCCCCATGGGTCGAAAAGAACGACCGATTTGAATGCCCTTGCCACGCGGGAATATTCAACCGGGTGGGAGAAGTGGTCAGCGGGCCTCCTCCCCGGCCGTTGGATCTCCACCCAGTTGAGATCGTGGGAGGAAAGGTCGTTGTGGATACGGGCACGGTCATCCAAAGAAAAAAATTCGCATCGACCCAGATAGTCCGCGTGTGAAGTGGTCCTCAATTTTCTTAGCCTGAATCCTCCAGGAGGAGAACAATCAAGGTGCCGAGGGAGAAAGAGGGAAGTGCCGGTCCGAGGGATATGGGCAAAAGGAGGTTCTTGAACTTTCTCATGGGCTTGACCGTCGTTAGCGGGTTTGCGGGTACTCTGTATACCGTCTTCAGATTTCTTTATCCCTCGGAAAGATTGAAGGCCGTTGAGGAGAACGTCGTAAAGATCGCAAGAATTTCGGATATTCCCCCGGGGAGATCGTTAAAGGTCCGGTATGGCCGATATCCTTGTCTCCTGATAAATCACAACGGGAAGTTTTTGGCCTACGGCGCGTTATGTACCCATCTTGCCTGCGT
>CAYFXP010000058.1:0-2745 GCA_964346935.1 uncultured Syntrophobacterales bacterium | reverse complement strand
ACGGTAAAGATGTGAACATTGCGCTGCCCCAGTCGAGATAAATCGATGGTTACTTTTCCATGAGGAAACCCAATGAGGAGAATCTTTCCCATCCGTCGAACTAACTCAGCCGATATCCCAGGAGAATTTGGGCTTCCGGCACAGTCAATGACTATGTCCGCGCCGAGGCCATGAGTCGCCTCCTGAACCAGGGCCACAGGCTCTTCCGTCGGGATCAAAATCGTCCTGTCTGCACCCACTTCTCGCCCTAACTCAAGCCGGTACTGTCTGGTCCCAAGGAGCCAAACCCACTCGGCCCCTAACATTTTGGCTACCTGAACGGCTATGAGCCCAATGGCACCAGGTCCCAACACCACGACACGTTCACCGATGAGAAGTCCGCCCACCGTCTCAATCCCATATATGACACACCCGAGGTTGGTCAAAAGGGATGCCTCTTCAAGGGAAACATTATCAGGGATCCTGTGAACAGTGTTGATGTGGTTGAGCACATATTGGGCATACCCACCGTTGGTGGTAAACCCGTTGGCGCGATGGCCTTTCTCGCGGTTTCCGTAGTTGAGGCATGACGTATAGTCTCCTCGGCGACAATTGATACAACGACCGCAACCGAGGTGAGCCTCGACTGCAACCCTGTCCCCTATTTTGAACTCATCAACTCCCTCCCCCAGGGCCATAATAACCCCGGAATATTCGTGGCCTGGAATGAATTCCCCATAGGGGGGCTGCCCGGGCCAAGGCTCTTTGATCAGGCTCACATCTGACTGGCAAAGGGCGCAGGCTTCCACTCTGATCAACACTTCAGCGTAGGACGGCCTGGGAACAGAAACCTCTCGAATTTCCAGTCGGTCTGGGCCTACCAGAATCGCCGCTTTCATGCACTCGGGGATCTTCATCTCTCCCCCCAGAACATCTGACGTCCGTGCCCCATTCATCTGCGGCCCTCATCTTCGATTCTCGTCAAAAAGTGAACTCCCTTTAACCCTCGCCATGGTTTCAAAGAGCATCGTGACCACCGACGTGAAACCATTCATTCTCCGCCTGCTTTGCTTAATTCCTCTTTTAATAAAGGCACTATCTTAAAAAGATCGCCTACAATACCATAATCTGCCCTCTTAAAAATCGGCGCATCCGGATCCTTGTTTATGGCCACGATATATTTGGACGAGGACATTCCCGCAAGGTGTTGAATGGCCCCTGATATGCCGCAAGCTATGTAGAGATCCGGCGTCACAGTCTTGCCCGTCTGCCCCACCTGATCCGAGTGTGGCCTCCAGCCAGCATCAACCGCGGAACGGGAAGCGCCCACGGTAGCTTCAGACCCCAAAGTCGCCGCAAGGTCTTCAAGGATTGAAAAGTTCTCTGGCCCCTTCATGCCACGACCACCCGAAACAATGATTCTGGCCTCGGTTAGATCAACCCTGGCACCGGTTTCTTTTTTGATCTCGACGAGGTTCGTTCTCACCCGGGAAGGGTCAATGCGAACCTCCAATCTGACAACTTCACCCGCCTTCGGGTCCTCCTGGACCGGAATAACATTGGGACGCACTGACGCTATCTGCGGTTTTGTATTCTCAAGGACGACATTGGCAAATAGTTTTCCGGCAAAAATCGGCCGTTTGATGACGAGCAGACCCGCATCATTGATATCCAGTTCAGTGCAATCCGTCGCCAGACCTGTCCCCAGTCTCGCTGCCACCCGAGGAGCCAAATCTCTGCCCTGCGTTGTGGCACTGAATAGGAGAATTGAGGGTTCATTTGCGATGACGGCATCGCAAATAACCGACGTATACGATTCCGTTAAAAAATCTTGGAGATCCGGGTTATCCGCTAACAATACTTTGTCTGCTCCGTATTTTGCCAGCTCGGGAGCGAGCATCTCAACGCCGCTGCCTAGGAGGAGAGCGCCAAGGTCCTGGCCAGCCTTATCCGCGAGCTTTCTTCCCAGGCTGAGAAGTTCGAAACTAACTTTCTTGAGTTCTGCGCCTCTCTGTTCAGGCAATACCCATATTCCTGCCATTCCCAATCCCCCTTTTTATCCAGGTCGATTTCCCTTTTTACTAAATTACCTTCGCCTCATTTCTAAGCGCGTCAACAAGCTCTCCAACAACATCCGCATCCTCGCCCTCCAGAATTCTCCCTGGAGGCCTCTCCTCAGGTCTCTCGAGGCTAATAACCTTCATCTTCGCCTCAGGAACGGTCATTTCCCTTATATCGATCGGTTTACTCATTGCCTTTTTAATCCCCAGCAGTGAAGTTAGCCTCGGTTCATTTAATCCCTTCTGAGCAGTAATAACTGCAGGGAGCTGAATTTCTATGACTTCCTCGGCCCCCTCAATCTCCCTGTGAACGACAGCACTTTTCTTATCGTCTGCCACTTCGAGTTTCGTGATCACAGTGGCCTGGGGAATGTCAAGAAATTCCGCCAACATGGCACCTACCTGCGCAGAATCATCATCCACTGCTTGCTTGCCGCAGAATATCACGTCATACTCCATCCCCTTGATTGCCTCCGCCAGGCATTGAGCAATCGCAAACGGGTCTCTTTTCTTTGGTTCATCATCCCTTACGATAACACCCTCATCGGCACCCATTGCGAAAAAATACCTCATTGTCTCCTCAGCCCTCTGTGGTCCCACGGTGATGACCGTTACCGTACCTTCTCCAAACTTTTCTCGAAGCCTGAGGGCTTCCTCGAGGGCATATTCATCGTAGGGATTGGCAACGTAGTTCAATCCCTCTTCT
>CAYFXP010000057.1:0-11417 GCA_964346935.1 uncultured Syntrophobacterales bacterium | reverse complement strand
CCCAGCATGTGCACGTAACACGCACCGCCTCCGATGACCGTGACGGGCACCCTTGGGGGCTCGCCCAGTTCGAAGGCCATCCTCGCTACGTCCCTTCCAGTCATGGCTACCTCCTATCTCTAATTTGCCTGCAATCCCTCTTCCCTAATATTGGTAAGGATATTGTGTAAGCCCTTGGAGCCCACATAGGAGGCTCATAATCAGGGGAGCTTCGCCACCAGATGAACCCCAGATGGGGATCCGGCCCCAAGAACGGCCTACCTTCCAGTTCATTGTTTTAGCCCTTACCGTAAAGCAGCGAGGGCCTCCCGTCAATTCTTTTTCGTGAAAAATGTATCGCAGTTGCCTCAGCTCTGGGAATCTTGAGAAAATGAGAGATATTTGGAGAAAATCTAAGATTTTAGAAGTTTTTTAAGGTTCTGGGCGTTTATTACTCTATCATGGAATTTATAATCATTTCTTAAGTTCCATCAAAACAGATTGGGTTTCTGTTGACACCCTTTTCTGGATTTGATATAAGGGTCTCGTTTTCCGACAAGGCCAAACCATCCGTGAGGGTGCAAGGAGGGCGAATAATGAAAAGGGCACTTTTATTTGTGGTACTCTCATTGGTTCTGATAGGCGATGGTCAGGCAGCGGTATTCGATGTCGACAATGTAGTAGCTTTTCAGCAAGCCCTTATTGACGCAACAAATAACACTGCGGACGACACTATCAATGTGGCAGCGGCAAATTATGATATCTCTGGTGGTACCCTTACCTATTCCCCTGGTTCTCTAGGCTTTGGAGGTGATAACCATTCTCTCACCATCCAGGGTGCAGGTCCAAGTTCAACAATCCTCGATGGTCAGAATAGTGTCCAGATCCTGAACATTGATACCACAGGACTTGCTGATGACTCCAATGCCCACATTACAATAAGAGGCATAACCTGCCAGAATGGGAGAGAAGTTCCTGCGCCAGGCGATGGTTATGGAGGAGGCCTCTATGTCACCACCATCTCCGCAAATGCCACCGTCGAAGATTCTGAATTCATCAGTAATACTGCTGGCGATGATGGCGGTGGAATTGAGCTCTTTTCTGTCAATGGAGACTTACGGCTTGAAAATAACAGCTTTAGTGGAAATTCCAGTGAAGATGACAGCGCCGGGGCTTGGGCTTGGAGCAGTAGCGGAACGGTAACGTATACGGGTAACATTTTCAGCAACAACTACGCTAATTCTATCGGTGGCGCTTTGGCTGGATCTAACACTGGAACAGTAGTTCTCACAAACAATATATTCGGCGGTAATTTTGCAACCAGTGAGTATGGCGGTGGTGCTGCGATTTTTTCTGATAGTGGGATGGTAACCATCACAAACAACACGTTCTACGGTAATGAGACATCTACTGATGGAGGTGGTCTTTATGTTTGGCTTCAATTTAACACTGCCATGGCAAATATCTATAACAATATCATATGGGGTAACATTAAAGGGGTAGGGGGTTCTGGTGGTGATCTATATGTGATTGATGAAGGTTTTTTTCCTCCGACTGGCACAGGAGCTACCGTAAATCTTTACAACAATGATTACACAGACTTTTATATTGCAGATGGAGATAACCTCTTTACCGGGAATAATATAGATGAGGACCCCGAGTTTGCGGACGTATCCGATCCTGATCCAAGTAACTGGGACCTCCACCTCGCAGGCTGGCCCTGCATAGATGTCGGCACGGCAGCCGCTCCATCCATTCCCAGCACAGACTTTGATGGAGAACCAAGAGTTAGTGGTATTGCCCCGGACATTGGCGCCGATGAAGTTCAATGGATACTAGTAGAACCCGATGACGATGGAGACTGGTGATTCATCGCTACTGCCGCCTACGGGTCCCGTATGGCAAAAGAGGTAAAGGTTTTGCAGAAAGTGAGAGATGAGTATCTTCTGACCAATGGATTTGGAAGAGCATTTATTTCCGCGTACTATAGATATAGTCCCCCCCTAGCTCGCTGGATTGCCAAACATCCGACGATGAGGAAAATTGCGAGGATGGGCCTTTATCCAGTGCTGAAAGTGAGTAAATGGTTTGTAGGGGAGAAACCTTCTGAGTAGCGCTCAAATAAGACGAAATTGATACTGCTCGGAAGATTTGGGTAAGTCCATTTTTGAAGGCTTGCCCTTTGTTTTCTTTCAAGATGTTATCGGTCATCGGCGGACAAGCGGAAGGTATTGATTTACGATTGAATTATTTCCCATAAGGGATAAGCATTCGCCATAGCATCTGACGTGCTGATGATAGATTTACCCCGTCCCAGGTGGTCTCCTTCTCCAGAGGCCCGTGGACTGTTCGAAGGCATGGGCAAGCTGCAGCACGCCCAGGTCTTCCTGGTGCCGCCCCACGATCTGGACCCCGACTGGTAAGCCCTCTGGGGTAAAACCGCAGGGCACCGAGATCGCCGGAAGGCCGGTGACACTGATGAAATAGCAGGATTTCATCCAGTCGATGTAAGTATCCATTTTCACCCCGTCAATCTCGGTTACATAGCGCTCCTTTACGTCGAAAGGTGGCACCTGGCTTACGGGGAGGATCAGGAACTCATAGGTTCCCATGAATTCTCGAACGCGGTGGTAGAGCTCTGTTCGCTTCCGTTCAGCTCGACCGATCTGTGGGCCGGTCAACTTCATTCCTTCTTCGATGTTCCAGAGCACCGTGTCCTTTATTTTGTCCCGGTAGCTCTCTAACAGTTCGGCATACATGAGTTCAAAACGCCAGGCCCGCCACACTTTGAAGGCCTCATCCGCGTCAGCAAAATCCGGTTCAGAGTCCTCTACCCCGCAACCCAGGGACTCGAACACCCGTCGACTTCCCTCAATGACTTCCGTCACGCGTGAATCCACCGGTAGCCCCCCCAAGTCCCGACTCCAGGCAACCCGCACTCCTTTGAAATCTCGTTCAAGGGGGCAAGAGAACAGACTACCCGGCTCAGTGATCGCGATGGGGGAACGGGGATCGGGACCGGCGATCGTGCTTAACATGAGTGCAATGTCCTGAACTGTACGAGCCATAGGCCCGTGCACCGATATCGGGAACCACCCCGCCATGGTGGGCCACACGGGGACTCTGCCCGGCGAGGGGCGAAGTCCCACCACATTGCAGAAATTAGCCGGGTTCCGCAGTGAGCCGCCCAAGTCACTCCCGTCTGCGATCGGCAACATCCCGCAGGCCAGGGCCACGGCCGCCCCACCGCTGCTACCACCGCAGGTCTTTGACGTGTCGTAGGGGTTTAGAGTCTCGCCAAAGACCTCGTTGTATGTCTGCGAGCCGGCGCCAAATTCGGGCGTGTTGGTTTTACCGATAGTGATGGCCCCGGCTTTCTTCAGGCGCTCCACGATCAGACCGTCTTCTTCCGGTATAAAGTCCTTGAACACGGGGGAGCCAAAGGTTGTGCGAATCCCCCGTGTCGGGACCAGATCCTTGTGAGCCACCGGAAGCCCGAACAGTGGCCCCACCTCCTCGTCGCGTGCAAGGCGTTCATCGGCAGCAATGGCCTGCCGTATGGCCTGCTCGGGCAAGAGAGTGACAATGGCATTCATCCGAGGGTTGAGTCGCTCAATCTGCCCGAGGTAAGCCTCCATTACCTCCCTAACGGATATGTCCTTCGTGCGGATGCGACGGGCTAACTCCGTGGCGGGTAGAAAGCAAATCTCCAGGCTGGACATGATGTACCCTCCCAATTGCACCTAAGCGAAAAAAGAATCACCGGACGCTCAACGGGCCCAGGTGAAGGTAAGACCGTTGCTTGCATAACTCAAAAAGAGTGGAAAAACACGATCCATTCTATGCT
This sequence comes from uncultured Syntrophobacterales bacterium, assembly GCA_964346935.1. Classification (GTDB taxonomy): domain Bacteria; phylum Desulfobacterota; class BSN033; order WVXP01. The sequence continues at coordinate 7,591 of CAYFXP010000057.1, read as the reverse complement.
TATGCTATCAAAAAGCAAGTTCTTTTCACTCAAGAGAATGGATTAAAAAGAATTCCCTCAATGTTGCGCTAACAATGGACAGCTTTGATTATGCCTCTCGGTTTCCTCTTTGGATTGTGAAAATCTTTTGCAGTGCCCGATCGAAATTGATGACAGACTATCCTTATTGTGTTGATAATTTCATTTGATAACCAGAGCTATATGGCATAACATATACTAGCTCTGTGACTCCCCAGTCACCGGGGAAGAAACTCATAGAGAGGGCCTGAATGAAATCCTCACTTTCCGATAGCTTGAAAAAATTAAGGAGGGCAGAGAAAAGGCTTGAGTCTCTGAGCCGAGATCTTCAAAGTCTGGAGGCCGGGAAAAAAGGTTATTTGCAAGAAATAATGAGGGGTGAGCAGCTCTCCAGAGAAATAGAGGAAACCGATCAGTTGCTCAAAAAGAAGAGGCTTGCCGTATCCAAAGCCAGAAAGGCAGTTGGCAACCTTCGCGCCCGGTTGGCGGGTCAGCTTGGTGAATTTAAGAGAAATTTAATTAAGGAGAAACAGGCAGAGCTTCAACGTTACATGAGGCAGCGGGAACGATATCTGAAGCAAATAGAGAAGCTGGAGATCGAGATATCCAGGTATCGCTACCTCGTATCCGGGAAAAAAGACCGCCGCCTTGCGAACGTGAAAGAACTCCTGCCCTCGGAACTACGGCATCAGGAGAACTTTGTGCCTATTGATGAGGTGATTGGCCACATAACACTGGAGGTTCACAGGATTACCCGCATGGGCAGCGATGCATTGCTAACGGAATACCTGACAAGGGAGAAAAAGCGCTAATTGGGGGAGGGCTCGCGGCGGCTGCTCGTGCTGGGCCTTATTTCCCAATAAACAAATTGTAAAGCCATCCGAAAACCAACCCGCAAATGGCCCCATCGACGAGTGCATACAGAGTTCCGACGATCAAGTCGCCGACGGACCCCGCGGCATGATAGCCCGGATAGACGGAAGCCATCAGCCGCAAGAACGCCACACCATATCCCGACCAAACCAGGTTTGCAGCACCGACGAGAAGTAGCGCCAATGCCCAGAGAATTCCCGCAGTTGCGGCCAAAGCTTTGACGTTGAGTTTCATCTCGCGCTCCGTTTTCTCGTTTTTCATACTTTATACAGAGCGGTTACCCATATTTCAAGCAGATCTGATAACAGGCTTCGGCGCGCCATGTGAAGGAGATTTGGCATAGCCAGGTCAGAAAAAGGGGGTCAGATCTTGCTTCTTGCCATCCTCTCGGGAGAACTAATGCCTCAAGTCCGAGCTACTGCTTCTCCATCTCATATTTGGTAACGTTCAGCACTTCAGAGGCGCCCTGACCCATGGGGGCACCGCTGCCGAACTGTACTTTGGACCGGTGTTTGCTGACAAGCTCAACCCACATACCATCCTTTAGATCAAATATGGCTTTACCCTTGCCCAGGCTTTTGGTATCTGATTTTCCGCCCATCACACCCTTTGTCTTAGTTATGGAGCGCTGCTTTACGGAGAAATAGGCCAGGCCATCGCTCACATCCTCTAAGGTGAATACTTGTTTGGTGAGCGTCTGGGTTTGCAGACCGGCACTCGCACTACCCGTACCCATCTTTTCGGTAACTTCAAATTCATCGGCAAGCTCCAGTTTAGCTTCAGGGAATTCGGGAAACCAGAACACGGCATTCTTCCAGACCTCTGCCATAAAATTGGCCGATTGCTGCATCATGGCCGCCATTTCAGGCGGAATGTTCTCCGTATTTTTTGCTTTCGCTATTGGTCTCCCTCCCTCGTAATGGATATTTCGGATTTCACCGCTGGAGTGCATATCGGCCCGGAATTCAGCCCGGGTCAAACCAAACTGATCGGCGATGCTTTTTCCTGCTTCGTCTTTTTGGGACTTTATTCGGGCTACAAGCGAGACCCACCCTTTTTTAGGGCCCTTGGTGACCTTATATTCTATAATGGTTTTGGTTTTCGTTACATTCTTTTTTCCCATGAAAGTACTCTCCGATTGAGACAACACCTTGGCGACCCATCTCTGGCCCGGCGCCAGCTTGTATTTGAGTCCGTACGAACCGGCGAGAGCATGGGTCATAAGCCCGAATATCAACGTAACCAGTCCCGTTGTTCTAAATATCTTCTTCATCGGCTTGCCTTTCTCTTGAGAACTCTTATTTTCCGTTCAATTCTCTTTCTGTCCTTGGCCTTGGGGGCCAGTTTTAGATACTTACCATAGGCTTGGGCTGCCTCATCATAGCGTTCCCAGTCTTCATATAGTTCTCCCAGCCCCTTGTAGGGCATGGCATAGTTGGGATCCAGGCGGGCGGCTTCTCTATAGCGTTTCTCAGCCTCCCGCTTTTCGCGGTCGCTGGCCCCAAAGGCGAAATCGCCCAGCTTGCTCTTGGCGAGCCCATAAGCAATGGGCGCGCTGCGTATCCCCTTATAGTAGAGGGCCCGGTAATCAGCATAGGCTCGCTCATAGTTCTCCTCCTCAAGGGCCTTTTGCGCTCGAGGCAATATTGTCCTCTTTAGAAAGGCCATATATTCAGTCTTCCCTTTTTTGCTTCCATGAAGCTTCTCGGCCTCCTTGACTTCTTTCAATTTCATAAGCTTGGCCACAAACTTGGCCCGAGAGGGAGGAGCGTCGCTGAGCGTCTGTACCAGGCCGCTGGCCCCAAGGGACTGGCGCAACCGTCGCATATTGATTTCCATTAGGGTCTGCATTTCGCGAAGCTGGGGGGCCCATGCCCCTAAAGCCTGCTCCTGCTCGCGGGCAATCTTATTGTTTACCCGGTTGATATTTTCCCAACCCCTGGCTGCTTCTGCGCTGTCATAGCCAGCCAGGGCTAGATATTCCATCCCCTGGGCGTCCGCCACCGGCTCAAAGCGTTGGCGTGGATCAATCCAGTTCCCTTGTGCATCTTGGGGCGGAATACTGTCGATGACGTCCTTAATACTGTAATAGGCGCTATGGGCAGCTTCGAGAGCGGCCAATCTCCTGAGGGTTTCGCTGTAGGTTCTTTCACCGGAAAATAGGCGTTCTGTCTGTCTGATGGTTTCTACCTCCACTGCATAGTCTACAGCTACATCGAGCAAGGCGCTCAACAGGGCGCCAGCCGCGGCCTTTCGCCTTTGGCGCCTTTCAGCGGCTTTGATTTCCTGATACATTTGGATATAGTAGCCTTCAACGAGATTGGCGACTTCGTGGGCCAAGACCCCGGCCACCTGGGCCTCGTTCTCCATTGCAAACAATGCTCCGGTTGTAACAATAAGGTTGCCGTCCACATACGAATACAATTCCGGTTTGGGAGACTCGATAACCGCCACGTTGAGCGTTACGCCGGGGGGCGGGTTTTTTCCCCTGGGCACTAGACGACGGGCAATTTTTTCAACATAGTCGTTAATCTTCGGCTCCGTCACTGTCGGGCGGTTACGCATATCACTGGCATATGCCTGTGAAGCCTGCCGGATCAAATCCTTGCCGTCTTGATTTATCTTGAAGGCCAGGGCGTTCGGGACAACCAGAAATATGCTCAGGCTAAGAGACCACAGGCCTTTCCATATCATACTTGCTCTGAATCCATGACGCATAGGGCCTCCCTCCACTATTTATTTGCCCGTAAGCAGAACACCTCCCGAAATTATAGCGACCGAAGCACATCACCTCATCTATTATTACATTGGATTGGCGGAATGCAAGGGCAAGATTCCGGGGTGGAAGCAGCTTTTATAGGGTATTAAGGTGCCTCATAAGGAAGGCGTGGAGCAGAAGGGGTCCAGAGGGTCAAAGCATTTTTCCACATATTCTGAAAAGGACTAAGGTAAGCTATTCATTTGCACATCTCGAAATCCGTGCCATAATGGATATGGTCTTTCGATTGCTTACCATTTCAGCGGACTTGGGATTAAGGGTAAAAAAACGTAATATGAGGGGGGGGAGTCCTCATGCTGGAAGCCAGAGATCTTACATATCTTAGACGTTCCCAATCAAGTGGCGCCAGGATAGGCGCCTGGGTTCTGGCCGTGGTGGCTTGTGTTATTGTCGTTGGTGGTATTCTTAATGTTCGTTTGGCAGCAAGACTTGCAGCAATGCAAGGGATTGGCTTTGGGGAACTCCTTTATCAATGGTTCCAAGGGGTTAAAGTTGATGCACAGTATTCAGGCCTTTTTCTCTTCGCCATGAATAGATTACAGATGGGGATCTTCGGGCTTGCGTACGGAATCATCATGGGGATAATTTTTTGCGGCTACAGTAAATCCAGACAGAGAAATAAGAGAATCCTCAAATGTATCGAGGACCGTTCCGAGAGATCTTTATGAAGCTTCATTATTTATAATGAAGGAAGGATACCCAGCTTTGGAGTATAATCCCTTTGGAAGGGAACTCCTCTTAGGACGACTCCCAGCGGGTTAGGCCTGGGTTTAAGTTATTTTAGGGCTTCTCTGTATGAATAATTGCTAGACTCTCAAAACAGGACCGCATATGCCATTTACCCCCTTTCACCTCGGCCCTGGGGCAGCGTTCAAGGTCTTCGGCGGCCGATATTTCAGCTTCACAGTCTTCGGTTTCTCTGAGGTTGCCATGGATGTCGAGGTTCTGGTCCGGATGTGTCGGGCGGATCCCATACTTCATGGATTCTCCCACACGTACCTGGGTGCGACCCTGATTGGGATAACGAGTATCCTGATTGGTAAACCGGTGTGTGAGTACTGTCTGCGGATTTGGAACAAGGTGGTGAGCCCTGAAGAGCATAATCGGCTTTACATTTCACCGCGGATCTCATGGATTGCCGCCCTAATGGGTGCGATGATTGGCGTTTACAGCCATGTATTTATCGATAGCATCATGAATGTGCATATGCATCCCTTGGCACCTTTTTCGGACGCGAATTCGGTCGTCGGCGTTATCTCCGTTGGGGGTCTGCATCTCCTCTGCATAGGAGTTGGCGGCTTCGCCGCGGTATCGTGGTTGATCATGGCCGTTTGGAGGAAGGCTAACCGCTCGAAATAGAATGCCCTCGGGCAAAGGCAGGACTTGAAAATCGACCGACTCAAACTGCCTTGGGGGCCCCTCCTTTTTTTCTTACCTTCCGAAGGTATTCCGAAGACTCAAAGACTTGCTGGTTAACGACGTGGGCTGGCCTTTTTCCCATCAAAAGGGTCACTGCATTCTTCGCAGCCATGACAGCCATTTGCACCCGGGTATCCTTTGTGGCGCTGCCAATATGGGGAAGGAGGACCACATTATCCAGTTTCAAAAGATCCGGGCTGATACGAGGTTCCTTTTCATAGACGTCCAGTCCAGCCCCTTTAATCGTTCCCTTCTTAAGGGCTGAAACCAGAGCTCCCTCATCTACCACTGGCCCCCGGGAGGTGTTGATGAGAATTGCGCTCGGTTTCATCAGGTCGAGTTCTCTTCCCCCAATGAGATGATTTGTTTCCTCGGTTAAAGGGCAGTGAAGGGTAACGAAATCGCTTTCCATCAGGAGAGCGTCGAGGTCGCGGTATTCCACCCCTTTCGTTGCCTCAATGGTCCCCTTCAGATATGGGTCATAGGCAACGACCTTCATCTTAAAGCCCCGGCTTCGTCGCATCACCGCTTGGCCGATTCTGCCAAAACCGATAATTCCCAGAACCTTTGGCCTGTTAGAGCCTCCAGGTCCTATGTCCATTCCCATAAGGGTTTCTCCGACGGGGCCTTTCCATTGGCCTGAGATGGTGAAGTGGTGCGCCTGGGGGACCTTCCTTGCCGTTGCCATAAGCAGTGCCCAGGCCATATCCGCTGTGGTTTCTGTCAGGACTTCCGGGGTATTCGTCACTGGAATTCCGAGTTGTGTAGCACAGGCGACATCAATATTGTCATACCCCACTCCATAATTGGAAATACCGAGAAGATTTGGATTTGCCCTGATCACTTCCCCCGGAACGGGCTGTAACGCCCTCGAGATCAGGACATGCACATCTCTCACCACCTCGATCAACTCTTCCAGGGCCGGAAGCTGGCCTTTTGGTCCATGGAGCGGTACCATCTCGACCCTTGCCTTAGACAGCACCTCTTTTCCCAACTCGGGCATTGCCCATGAAACGAGAGCTTTTTGAGCCATATCCACTCCTCCGATAACCCTTTTGATAACTCGCTTTCTAATCCTCAATGAGCGCGCGGCAATATCGTACCCTTGTTGAAATTTATTGTCGAGGTTTTTGTTTTACATATCCTCGCATCATTTGGGAAGTTCGTAAAGCGAAGCCTTCCGCGCTTTCTCGCCTTGTATCAAATGTGTTAAAATCAAAGGCCAAAGCGGTAAGGCCATGCGGATGGACTATTGAAACCGGGGTGAGTATAGTCTCATAGAGGGCAAAATCGGGGGATGAACATGAGTGACCGTGATTCAATAAAGCACCGATGGTACAAGGCATTATGGAAGGCATATCAGGAAGTGAAACCGATTGATTCCCTCACTTCTACGATGGGAACGTTATCCGTTGACGAGGCCTATGATGTACAAGCCATGTTGGTGGAGACTAAGATACGGAATGGGGAGCAGGTAATAGGCTGGAAGGTCGGCTGTACCAGTCAGGCAACAATGGAGCAGGTGAAAATAGACGAGCCAATTATTGGCTGCATGACCAGCGGCTCCTATTATTCCTCTTTGATAGATTTGAAGATCTCTGACTTCTGTAAACTGGCTGCTGAGGGGGAAATAGCCTTTGTTATGGATCAGCCCCTCAAGGGGCCGGGGGTAACGAACTCCGATGTCATTATGGCTACTCGCGGAGTCATGGGAGCAGTGGAACTCGTTGATTCCCGGACAAGGGATTGGAAGGTGAACATTTCAGAGGCTATTGCGGACAACTCCCTTCATGCAGGTGTCATCCTGGGACCGTTTATGAGGGCTATGTCTGGCTTTGACCTGAGACATGAGGGTGTTGTCATATGCAAGAACGGCCGTTTGTTGGCAAGCGGTTGCGGGGTTGAAGCACTTGGTAACCCCGTCAACGTCGTAACCTGGCTTGCCAACAAACTATCAGCATTTGGCCGGGAGATAAAGGCGGGCCAAATCATCTTGACCGGTTCCCTGACGAAATTCTTCTTTATTGATCCGGGCGACGTGGTGAACGTTTCTTTTTCAAACCTGGGGAGCATTCAATTCTCCATCGTGGATTGACCGTTGAACGTTTTTCGGTGCATTGGGCAGATTTATCCGCATTTTATCGGAATTAATAGTAAGTGCTTCGTTTTTACCATTTATCCCCTTCGTTGCCTTTAACAGCGTTCCGGAGTTTTCTGGATTTTAATAAGAGTATTTTTATCAGTGATCGATTTTATAGAATAAAGGATTTTTCAGAATGTGATACTGCTGTTTCTTCGCTTCAATACCTCCAAAGTGACCCTTTCGGGGTTCGCAGGCGGGGAATACTTACCCCTTCCGGCCTCTAAAGGGCCGGCTTTCCCCAGCCTGCTCACCCTCGATGGGTACCCGACTTCTCCAGTAGATTACGCTCAGAAACAACAGTATCCACCTGAAAAAATTCCGGAAACTCTGGTAACAGCGTTTGCTTGACAAACCTGAAA
>CAYFXP010000056.1:0-5363 GCA_964346935.1 uncultured Syntrophobacterales bacterium | reverse complement strand
TCGGTTCAGCCTCAGGGCAGCTTCATAGGTCCCGTAGACAATTTCGTCACGGGTCATCCATTTGGTCTCATAATTCAACGCGTATTTCCAACTGGGGGAGAGCATTGCCAATCTGTGCTGCTCAACGGACCGATAAAAGAGTTTGTACCCGTATCTCTCCGGGTTCTCGAAGACAGCGCTCCCTGGATCCAAGAAGGGAGCAAGGGGGGAGATGAGGGGAAGGATCCTCCGGCTCTTCCCGTGGCGCTCGAGGAGGTATCGGCAGTAATCCACGGTATCGAGAACTGATTGGAGGGTCTGCTTGGGCAATCCCGTCATGAAGAACAGGTCGATTCGTTTACAACCCAGCTCTATGGCATTCCCCACCATCCGTTCCAGGGGGTTGTTATCATATGGCCTTCCAAAGGCTTTTCGGACCGCTTCATCGTGGGATTCGGGAGAGATTTCAAGGTTAAAGTTGGGAATGGTTTCGGAAATTCGCTCCAGTTTTTCCCGCGAAGGGGGAATGAAGAACTCAAAGGCAACCTGGTTCTCAATCCCCTTGTCCCTCAAGGCGCTCAGGAATTTGAAGCCATATTCATCGCCCGGCTGAAAGATATCCCCGATGATCATGATGGGGGCCTTGAGGTGGTTCCGGATTTCTATGACATCTCGTGCCAGCAGCACAGGGTTGCGGTAGGCGACCCTTTGGCGATTCGCAACGCGGTGGAAGGTCTCGGCGGACCCGCCGCACGTCCTGCAATTGTAACGGCATCCCCTGCAGGTGAATACGGCCGTTATCGGATACGTGAACCAGTTGCTGAAGGGCTCGTATCCCATTGGATCGCGATACCTCCAAACCTTTTGCATGATGTGGCGATAGTCGATGGCGATGTCGTCAAGCGCTTCTGGGACATACGTGATGGGATTGGAATGAGTCTGGCCCCGTTCGTCCCTCCAGGTCAAGTTGGGGATGTGGGATACGGTCCTCTTCTCCTTGAGACACCTGATGAGCTCCAGGAGCGGTCCCTCCGTTGAGTCGCCCCTTATGATGAAATCGACCTGAGGATAATCCCTCAAGAGCTCCTCGTGGTAGTAGCTTGCCGACTGACCTCCGAGGATAACAGGGATGTGGGGATGAACCCTTTTTATCTCCTCCGCGAGGGCGAGACATCCTTGGACATGGGCCATCCAGTGCAAGTCGAGACCAAAGGCGGTAGGCCGTAACCGCTGAATCATTTTAGCCACGTCGAACCTGCGGCTTTTGAGCATCTTTAGGGCAAGGTTGATGATCCTCACCCGGAGGCCATTTCTCTCCAAGTATTCCGAGAGGCTGGCGAATCCAATGGGATACATCTCGAATATGGGGGTGGAGGGGACGACATCGCTGATGGGGCCGTACATGATGGGTTTCTTCCTGAAGTCGTACAGGCTGGGGGGATGCAGGAGAATAAAGTCGGTTTTGTCCATGGAGAGACCTCCCCGATCCGCCGGAGAACATCTTAACTATATGAAATAATAACCATATTCGCCTAAACCCATCAAGGTGTTTGTGAAAGGAGTTTTCTGAGTTCGGAGCGAAGAGACAAGAGTGTTCGCTTGTGAAGGCTAACTGTGGGGGATGATTTATGATTGAGGATCGGACCCACATCCCTTGTTCTTCTGCTTCTTAGTAAAGCTGGCCAATTTCCTCTTGCACCCCTCAACCAGGGCAAGGACGTCAGGATCGGAGGGAATGCGTTTATCGAGCAGGACGATCCGATTGCGGAAGGGATTTTTTTGACCGTAGGTTTGGAGCCTTTTTACCACGACTTTCCTATACTCCAATGTCGACTCAAGCGCCTCATTCCCGTGCTTGCCGGGCTCTTGTTCCTCGAGGGAGCGGATCTTTTTTTCAACGCCCCTAAGGGTTTCCCGCAGGGATTTCAGGATGTGGGCGTTGGCAAAGGAGGTCCTTTCCCTTGAGAATTTGATATCAATGGATCCTATATTCCTCCCGTATGCCGAATCTTGAAGGATGAGGGTTTCATTCACCACAGGGGGATTGTAGAGCGGTATCCCCGTATGACCTCCCACGATGATATCGATTTCCCTTACTCTTTTTGCAAATTGCCGGTCCGCTTGTTGGCCCTGGTGACTCAACAATATGATCAAATCCGTGTGATCCCGCAACTTCCCGACTATCCGTTCCGCTGTTAGGTAGGGATCTTGGAGGGTGAACTCCTCAAGGGCCTGGCCCTCCCTTTTATCGAGAACATCCTTGGAGATCAATGAGATGATACCAATTCTAAGGCCATTCAGCTCCCTGATGATGTAAGGTTTAAAGGCTGGATTGCCCGTCTCCTTGTCGATGATGTTGCTGCTGATAAAGGGAAATTTCGCCCTCTGCGCCATCTTCAACAGAAAGTCTTTGCCCCGGGCAAGATCGGTATCGCCAACCGAAACCCCATCGCATCCCATCTGATTGAAGGCTTCAATAATGACATCCGCTTTGATGGCCAATCGATTTCTCCGGTGGGTTGACAGGGAGGCCGGGAGTTTCGGAAACAGAAGGTCTCCAGCGTCCAATACCAGGAGGTTTTCGGCCTTTTTTCTCGCCTCCTTGATGAATGTGGCCCTCCTGGCAAGACCGCCAGACCTCGATTTCCCTCAACCCGAGGGCTCTGTGCTACCGAAGAGGTTATTGCTGTATATAATTGTCAGTGAATGGGTTGACGGGCCGCCAAATGCTATCGGCAGGGCTGCAAATAGAACGAGGATAAAAAGGGGAAACCATTTCCTGACCATGGGATCTCAAAGCCTCCGATGGGAGTCAACCTTACCTAATAGCAAACTTCTTGCCAATTTTGCGCTTTACAGGCCAACTCCATGTCATCGGCTCTCAGAAGATGCCCAGGAAATCGAAGGATTGCCTCTTAAACCCCTTATCGGCCGCTAAAATGTCAAGGTGCAATGTTGCTAGGTCCTCGACGGGGAGGAAAATTTCATCGACGATCTGCTGGGTATCAACCGTCTTGATGTACCTCTTGCACTTATCGCAGACATCTATCCGATATGCCTTCTCCCTCTCCGTATAGAAATACCGCAGTGTCTGATGATCGGTGTTTTCGCAGAAGGGACACATCAACCGTTTTCCCCGCCACTGGCTTCCGCAAAAGGAACAGGTCCAGATCCGTCTTCCCTCCTCGCCCCTCAATTCTCCCATGAGGGGTTGGGAGCCGCAGATAGGACAACACCCCTTCTCCCACAAATCCTCATCCACTTTGTCGCTCACCTGAGAGGCCATCGCTTCAACGAAGGGCTTGATGGTGGTGTGGAGCAGGAAATTCATTACCGCCAAGTCAATCCCCCCCTTAGCGGATAACCGGGAGAGATAATCATGGTCGCCCTCAACTGCCTTGGCCAGGCATGTTTGCAGGTCGATTCTCTTCTGCCGCAAAGACTTTTCGATCTTCCCCACCTCGGCCTTCAGCTTTTCATTCTCCCTTTTCGCGATACGACAAACCGAGCGAAAGAGGCTGGTTGCACCTTGCGGGTCGACGAAAAAATCCCCCCTTGAGAGCATGGAAAAACCCTCCTTCGCCCTGATTCTCGCGCGGTCCTCGCTGATTTCAAGGGGAGGAATGTCCACTTCGGCCTTTGTCTTCAGTTGCTCGAGGAGGAGCTTTCCGAAGAATTCCAGAATCCCCTGGTAGTTGGGGTGGGCCTTTTTGATAGCTGCAATTCTGTCCTTCATCCTCTTGGCGTCGGAATCCGTCTGGGTTTCCATCTTCCACCCCTCGTGAAAGAAAAAGACCTGTTTCACCTGAAACAAACTTATCTTACACCAAAACGGCGCGGAAAGCAAATATTAACCTTGCCTTCCGCACCATGCTTCTCCCTCGCCTACTCTATTGAGGGATTGGAATCGGTTGTCACGGATCTCAAAAACGCAGTGGGATTTCCGCTGTTCGGCGTTAACATTACTCGACTAGGAACTTTCTGATTTCATTGGTCTTCGGATCGATCAGATGAATGGCGCAGGCCAGGCACGGATCAAACGAGCGGATCACCCGAACCACATTGGTAGGATTCTCGGGATCCGGCACCGGAACGCCGATCAGGGATTCCTCGTACTGCCCCCGGAGGCCCCGTTCATCGCGCGGCGAGGCGTTCCACGTCGAGGGAACAACCGCCTGGTAATTGGCGATCTTGTGACCCTTTATCCGTATCCAGTGGCCCAAGGCTCCCCGGGGAGGCTCGAAGAACCCGGCCCCGTCCCCCTCAGCCGGCGGCTCCCAATGGTCCGTGTCGTGGATCTTGAAGCCGGGCTTGGTCATGGCCGCCACGAGCTCGTCACACCAGTGATACATGGCCTCAACAACCTTCTTCGTCTCAATCGCCCTGGCCGCGTGTCGAGCCACGGCCCCCGACTTTACCCCATAATCTCTCATCAACCCAAAAAGCGTTGGATCCCGATCGACCACCCCCCGAGCCAGGGGACCAACCTCCATGGGGAGCTTGTCGTACCGGGGGGCTTTAACGAAGGAATACGCCCCTCGTCGCTCGAGATCAAAGACCTGCGCCCCCTTATAGGGATGTCTCGGGGAATCTTTCTTGTACCAGCTGTGCCGAACCGATTCGGTTATCTTCTCATGTTTGAAGGACCGAACCTTGACGCCCTTGGTTCCCTTCAGGCCGACCACGACCCCCGGGTTGAAGACGAGCTTATCGCCGGCCTCGTTTAGCTCGAAGCTGCCGTAGGAGATGTAGTTCGGATGCCCTTCCCCAATGCCCGCCTTGGCCAGAGGAAGCAAAGGACCTGTTCCAAAAGCCAGGACATCGGGAATATAGACCTCGTTGGCAAAAGCGGCCAGTTCATCCAACATGGAGCGGAATCGAGCCACCTGGTTGATGTCGGGATACTGGGTAAATCCCCCAACCACGATGCTCTGGTAATGGGGGGCCCTGCCCCCGAAGATCACCCCCATGTTCTTGGCCTTGATCTGCATCTTCAGGGCGTCCAGGTAGTGCTTCACCGCCGAGATGACCACATCGGGATCCTTGACGCTGAACTCATCGGGCTTATACCGAGGGGTCAGGGGAAAGGTGTCTCCCCGCTGTACCAAACCCACCACCTTCTCCTTGACCTTGTTCAACTCCGGATCCTTGCCCGTGTAGTTGGCGATGGCCATGATATCGAGGTAATCCAGGGCGCTCAGGTGGTAGAAGTGAACCAGATGGTCGTAAATATACTCGGCCCCCATGACCAGGTTCCTGAGCAGCATCCCGCCCCAGGGAACCCGGGCGCCGAAAGCCGCATCAAGGGCCCGGACCGAGGCCATCTGGTGAACGCTGAAGCAGACCCCGCAAAACCGACTCGTCACATAACTGGCATCCCGTGG
>CAYFXP010000055.1:0-4588 GCA_964346935.1 uncultured Syntrophobacterales bacterium | reverse complement strand
ATTGCCCGCTCCAAACTGGGCTACTACCTCGTGGCAGGAGGAGAGGAGAAAGAGGCGGCCGAGGCTCTCGGCATCAATGTGGCTAAATGTAAACTGATCGCCATGGCCATCAGCACCTTTTTCACAGCCCTGGGAGGTACTTTCTACATGCAGCTCGTCCATTACATCTATCCCCGGGGAATCGTGAGCCTCGATCTCTCTTTTGAAATCGCCTTCATTGCCATCATCGGGGGACGAGGGACGCTTCTGGGCCCCATAGTCGGGGCGGTACTTCTGGTCCCTGCTGCTGAGCTGACGAGGACCTATCTTGGTGGAAGTTACGAAGGGGTCCACCTCATGCTTTACGGGGCGGTCCTGATGGCTGTGATGGTCTTCAAACCCAGAGGCATCATGGAACCTCTGGAAACGTTCTACAGATGGATTCTCCGTAAATTCTCTCTTCAGCCAGTTATGCAAACGGACAGGGGCGTGTGATGAATCTTTTGGAGCTCAAGGGAATATCGAAGAATTTTGGTGGATTGACGGCTGTGGCGAACCTCGATCTCACCATTTCCCAAGGCGAGATCGTTGGAATGATCGGTCCCAACGGGGCCGGCAAGACGACGGTTTTTAACCTTATCACAGGGCTTCATTTTCCAGATCGCGGTGATGTCCACTTCAATGGTGAAAAAACCACCCGCCTGAGGCCCTATGATCTCTGCCTCAAGGGTATCGGAAGGACCTTTCAGATTGTGAAGCCCTTTGCGACCAAGAGCGTGATTCGAAACGTGATGGTGGGAGCTTTTTGCCGAATGCAAACCGCTCACGAGGCTGAGCAGGTCGCCCATGAAGTCCTCAATTTCAGCGGTCTCTATCCTAAGAAAGACATGCTAGCCAAAAATCTGACCATTGCGGATCGAAAACGCCTGGAGCTGGCAAGGGCCTTGGCCACCCGGCCCAAGCTTCTCCTGCTTGATGAGGTCATGGCGGGCCTGACTCCCAAGGAGACGGATGATATGATCTCCCTTGTGAGAAAGATCCGCGATCAGGGAATCACCCTGTTTATTATTGAACACGTGATGCAGGCGGTGATGGCCCTTTCGGAACGGGTGGCCCTCCTCCACCACGGGGAGAAAATCATGGAAGGGACGCCCCAGGCGGTGGCTTCCGATGAAAGGGCAATCAAGGCTTACCTGGGAGAAGAATATGTCATTGCTCGAGGTTGAAAACATCGACGTTTTCTATGACGACGTTCAGGCGGTATGGGGGATTTCCCTCAACGTCAATGAGGGGGAAGTTGTCGGCATCATCGGTGCCAACGGTGCGGGTAAGAGCACGACACTGAACGCCATCTCGGGACTGCTTAAGCCAAGAACGGGATCCATTGTGTTCAGGGAACAAAACATCGAACATCTGCCCGCGGAGAAGATTGTGGAGTCGGGAATCGCCCAGATTCCCGAGGCCCGGCGCCTGTTTCCATTCATGACCGTCCAGGAAAACCTGGAGATAGGTGCGTATAACCGGCGGGCAGAGAACGTCAAGAGTCAAACCTTGAACGAAGTGTTCGACCTCTTCCCCATACTCAAAGAGAGGAGGAACCAGCTTGCAAGGACCCTGAGCGGGGGTGAACAGCAGATGCTGGCTGTTGGACGCGGTCTGATGGCGAAACCCGTTCTGCTCATGCTGGATGAACCCTCCCTTGGGCTCGCGCCCATGCTGGTTAAGACCGTTTTTGAAGCCGTCCGGCAGATCAACGAGGGCGGAACCACCGTTCTGTTGGTGGAACAGGACGTACAGCATTCCCTTCAGTTGAGCCACCGGGGTTACGTGTTGGAGAATGGTCGGGTGGTCATGGAAGGGACTGGCAAGGAACTGCTGGAGGATCCTCATATCAGGAAGGCATATCTCGGCCTCTAGGGAGGTATTCATCGGCTTTAGGTTTCGAAGTTCGGTGAATTTTTTGGAACACGGTGAATACATTGTCCATTTTGATGCGAGCTTAAACTTTCGAGTATTTTGTTATTCACATCGCCACGGCCCCCGAAACCCGGGATTCAATCAACGAGATCATCAACTATCGGAAAGCTATGTTAGCCGTTATCAAGGATTTTTCCCGAAAGGGAGTATCACTGCAAGATGTTCCCACTCCTGAGATCAGCCCTTACGAGGTTCTCATCAAGGTCAGGGCGGTTGGAATTTGCGGAAGTGACCTTCGGATCTACAATGAAGTGGTTCCCGGAAGGAAGAAGATCATCATTGGCCATGAACTGTCGGGTGAAATCGTTGGGTGTGGAGAAAAGGTTCATGAGTTTAAAAAAGGGGAGAGGGTTGTCACCGAAATTTGTATTGGCTGCGCTATTTGCCGATATTGCAAGAAAGGACTGATCAACCTTTGCGACAAGCTGGAAGAAATCGGCATCACCGTGGATGGTGGAATGGCGGAATTTGTATCAATTCCAGCGAGAAATGTTCATCCTATTCCGAAAAATGTTTCCTTCGAAGAAGCCACCCTTGCTGACCCTCTGGCGTGTACAATTCGCGGGCTGGAAATGGTAAGCGTTCAACCGGAGTCCTGGGTTACCATATTGGGACCAGGAACAATAGGCCTCTTGGCAGTACAGGTGACCAAAAAGATCTTGAGGGCCAAAGTGATTGTAACAGGAACGCGAGATGATAGGCTAACTCTGGCAAAAGAGTGCGGCGCGGATTATGTGGTTAACGTTCATGATAGCGACCCGGTGAAGTTTATTTTGGAAACAACGGGAGGAGGGGCCGATTTCTCCTTTGAAGCCGCCGGTTCGACCAGAGCACTGGAAAATGCCTTTTTCTCCACCAAAAGGAACGGGGCTGTTGTTTCAATGACTGTCCACAAAGAAGTAAACATCAATATCGAGCCAGTAATCAGAAATGAGCTCAAGGTGTTTGGCTCCATTTGCTACAACTACAGGGAATTCGACGAGGCTTTGGATCTCATTCGAAAAGGGAAGATCAATGTCGGAAAATTTACAGAGCACACGTTCCTTCTCAAAGAAGCGGACAAGGCCTTTGATTTTCTGATGTCCAGAAAGGGTGTGAAGGTAGTATTGAGACCCAAATAATTGGAGGAGGCGAGATGGTTGGAGGTGTATTGATCAAAGTAGAACCAAATAAGACAAAAGAAGTGTACAGAAAACTGAAAGACCTCGAAGGGGTAGCTAACATCGTGACCGTTTTTGGAAGCTATGACATGGTCCTTATGATCAGGGCTTTGGACTTAGATGCCGCGAGTAAACTGATTGCCAGAATCAGGGAAGTGGAAGGGATCGTTTCTACGGAGACGCTCATTGCTTCCACTCCTCCTGAATAGAGTTGTGAGCGCTACAGATTCTTTCTCATCAAAGGAAGCCCATAACATGGAGAATACAGAAAAAATGAGCATCCAATTTCATTTCATGATCAGGTTTATGTAAAATTTGTGAAAAATTTCTTGACTTTTTTCCCAATTAGGGTAAATTATAAGTTTATTTTATTTCTTGGTATGAACATAATGGTTCAATTACGGATGGAATATGAAACATCTTGACTTTAACGTAAATGTATAATATATTATTAGTAATGGTTATCATTCTAGATTTTAGCTTTTAGAGGAGATGGGGACTTGAAATTGAGGAGAGGCACCAAAGGCGTTAAGGGCTTGGTAGGCATGAAAAGGGGCGGCAGATTTATGACCTACCATCTTGCCAATCTTGCCAGTTTTATCGGATTCAATGAGCATGATAGTGCGCCAGTTAATGAACTCAGGGGGCTAATTGAACCCACGGATAGCAATTCACCTATGGGGAAAGCCGACGCTTCCTCTGATCAAGAAGAGCAGTTCCGGCAAAGAATCACCCCACCAACCCTGGAGAATATTACCCTTGCCTATCTTAAGGAGATGCAAAAAATCTCCCTCCTCACCAGAGAAAGGGAGATAGAACTCTCCAAGACAATCAAAGATGGAGAGAATACCATCTGCGATCTCATTCTCAGGTTTCCCCAAGGGAGAAAGGAACTGGCCTCCCTAGGCGAAAAATTGGAGAAAGGAAGTATCAAACCTCGGGAGATCGTTCAAGCTAAAGAGAACTATATCCGGCGGATCATTCAGAAGTTAGAGGATGCGATTGGGGATGAAGACGACTCAAACCCTGCGAAAGGCGGAATGGGTAAAACCCTGGATCAAATAAAGAAAGCCGAATCGGCGGTTCAAAGGGCCAAAAAGGAGATGATCCAGTCCAACTTGCGGTTGGTGGTAAGCATTGCGAAGGCCTATATGAACCGTGGGCTCTCTTTTTTGGACCTCATCCAAGAGGGGAATCTGGGGCTTATTAAAGCCGTATCGAAGTACGACTATACCAAGGGCTACAAATTTAGCACCTATGCTTCCTGGTGGATAAGACAGGCTATAACCCGCGCAATTTCCGATAAATCCAGAACCATTAGAATCCCTAATCACCTCTTGGAAAGCAAGAGCAAGCTGGCAAAAGCTTTCAATGTCCTTTCAAAGAAGTTGGAAAGGGATCCCACTCCCAAGGAGATAGCAAAAAAAGCCGGCCTCCCCTTAAAGACGGTCAACAAGGTTATGGGATTGGCC
>CAYFXP010000054.1:0-4579 GCA_964346935.1 uncultured Syntrophobacterales bacterium | reverse complement strand
GCGAGTTCTGATCTAGCAAGTCCCCCTGAATCAACTCAATTTTATCCCTAATGTGCTCAACCCTCTCGTAATTTGGCGAACTACTTCTCCTAACAAGGCCAAATACTTTATAACCCTTTTCGAGAAGAAATTCGGATAGATAAGATCCATCCTGCCCTGTAACTCCGGTAATCAGTGCCCGTTTTTTCACGGTATCACCCCTGAAAATGAATAGGCTGCCGCCATCCGGGGTACCCATATACCCCACAAAAAAACCTTACTTACCATGTTTCTTGAGTTCACCTGGCTGCTATTTCCTTAACGCCGTGAACTCCCCGTGGGCCACAAAGGGGCCTACATCCAGACCTTTTCCACCTGGGAGTAGTGGAGTTGAACACTGGTCTGATATCCAATCAGGCTTAAAAGAACCCGGATACGGCCTTCTTTTGACATCCACTGATCGAAGATCCCTATGAGATCCTTCAAGGGGCCCTCTTTGATCTTCACCATGTCATGAGGGTTCAGATCGTAAGCTCGCTTGACCACACAGTCGTCGTCGATCCTGCTCTTTATCTCACGTACGACCACCTCGCTGATGGGTACCGGTTCTCTTCCCCTGCCCACGACCTTATTGACACCCCTTGCCCACTTCACTTTGGGATAATCCCTCTCAAGAATAAACCGGGCGAAGATGTAATTAGGGAAAAGGGGCTTCAGCGTCGCCGTTGACTTGCCCCCCTTCGGGCTATATGTCTCCATAAGAGGATTTAACGTCTCAATCCCTTCCCTCTCCAAATGGAACTGAGCCCTCCCTTCATTTCTGGGCTTTGTCTGCACAACATACCAGCAATTTTCGCTAAACCAGGTCATTATGCGTTCCCTCCGTTCGATTGACCTCGGATTTGAACTTTTTTCATAGCGTCTGACATTTTTTCCGCTATCTGGGCTCTGCACTCTTACCGATTAGTCTATTCCGGAATTCTTTAAAATAACGCTTTTTCCGTCGATATCATTTAAAATTCGATCATATTTGGAAAACAAATCTTCTAAAGCTTCTCTTACAAAAGCTGCCTTTGATATTCGCGTTTTTTTGGATAAAATTGTTAGTTTTTCATGGGTCTCCGGATAAAGGAAAAACCCCGTCGCTTTCTGTCTCTCCCCGCCCATCCTCGGCCTTCCGCGATTTTTCTTGTTTTTATTGCTGTTTCCCATTACGAATTCCCTGTTATATTCGGTTACTTTATTAGAGGATATGGGCAAATATGAGATGTTAAATAATGAAATAATTTAAGTAACTTACATACACCACAAAAATAAAAGGGACGGCAGAATCTCCTCAGAAGATCTTCGGAGATTCATTTCCGCCCCAGGAATTACTGCCCTATCCTTACAATTTCAGTGCCAAAGGAAGAAATGGGTGTTACTCGGTTAAAAAAAACGGAAGGATATTTAGCGTGGAATTTAGGCTGGTGGGGTTTCTCTAGCGATAGGTTTACCGAGAGTGATGCACAGACATCAATACAGAAGGCTTCGGTCCAGGCTGCGATACTGGATGGCCTCGGAGATATGTGCCGAGCTCATCTGTTCCTCTCCAGCTAGATCGGCAATGGTCCGAGCCACCTTCAAGATTCGGGTATAAGCCCGGGCGCTTAGGCCCAGTTTGTCGATGGCCATCTCCAGAAGCCTTTGACTCGAATCGTCAATGGAACAGAACCTCTTGATGTGCCGATTGGTCATTTGCGCGTTACAATGGATCTTCAGTCCCCGAAACCGATCTGATTGAATTCTTCGGGCCCTATTGATTCGCTCCTTCAATACTTTGGATGGTTCTCCGGAATCCCTCGCTGTCAAATCCTTGTACTTGACGGCGGGCACCTCGATGTGGATATCGATCCGGTCCATCAGTGGACCGGAAATCTTGGAACGATATCGCTGGATCTGAGGGATTGTGCACGTACATTCATGAATTGGATCCCCATGATACCCACAAGGACAGGGATTCATGGCCGCTATTAGCATAAAATCAGCTGGATACGTTAAAGAGGTGGCCGCCCGAGCGATAGTCACCTTTCCATCCTCAAGGGGCTGGCGTAGCATTTCGAGAAGGTTCTTTTTGAATTCCAGCAGTTCATCCAAGAATAAAACTCCATTATGAGCCAGGCTTACCTCCCCGGGTTTTGGAATCCCTCCTCCCCCGATCAGTCCCGCATCGGAAATGGTGTGGTGAGGAGAGCGAAAGGGCCGCTGAACCACGAGGGCGTTATCACTCGCCAGCAGCCCCACAACGCTATGGATCTTGGTCGTCTCCAGGCTCTCCTCGAAATTCATGTCCGGCAAAATCGCCGGAACTCTCCGGGCCAACATGGTCTTCCCCGAACCGGGTGGGCCGATCATGATCACGTTATGTCCACCTGCCGCCGCCACCTCCAGACATCGCTTGACGTGTTCCTGGCCCTTCACCTCATTGAAATCAACGGGATAGCTCACCTCTTCCGCGAAAATCTCCTTTAGATCAACTTGTGCGGGCTGAATCTCTCGGTCTCCGTTTAAAAAATCCACAACCTCGTAAAGGTTCTTGACGGCCAGTACCTCAACTCCCTTGACCACCGCGGCCTCCTGCGCGTTCCCCTCGGGGATGATGAGTCCCCGAAGGCCTGAATTTCTGACAGCAACCGAAACGGGAAGGGTTCCCCGTATGGGCTTTACATCGCCATCTAGCGACAGCTCGCCCAGAATGAAAAACGCCCCCAGTTTGTCCCTTTTCACGAGATCGGTAGCCGCCAAAATCCCCACGGCAATGGGAAGGTCGAAAGCCGCCCCCTCCTTTCGAATATCCGCCGGGGCCAGGTTGACGGTGATCCGACGCGAGGGGAATTCGTAGCCGCAGTTCTTGATGGCTGCCTTGACCCTGTCCTTGCTCTCCTTGACCGCCGCATCGGGAAGCCCTACGGTGGAAAATGCCGGAAGCCCGGTGGCGATGTCCACCTCCACTTCAACCGTATATGCATCGATGCCGAAAACGGCGCTGCTGAGGACCTTTGCGAGCATAATTACCCGGATTGAAGGGATTCAAGAGAATTCGTGATCGGTGTCCGTTTCACGTGATATTTAGAAACCCTTTTCCAGTCCAAAACTAATAATTGGGCAACTACCTTATACCAAAAAGGCAAAGTGAGGACAACATAAATATGCATCCAACCCAGGCTGTACACCTCCCCGGCCTCCATGTTCACCTCTATTCCCCCCTTGACCATGCCTCTTCCCTTTGAAGCGTTGTGTAACAGGCCGATTGGACTCTTTTCGCCTTTCGATGATGGCTTTTCCCTCGGCTTCAACCCGTCTCAACTCCCCCAGCTTATCATCTCGCACTTTTTCGGGGGTTTTTCGGAAATCCAAAAGTTGACGGGAAGGCATGCTATCCAAGTTATTCAGTGTGTTCTCCATAAGGCTTTCCTCGGTTCGGTTCTTTTACCGAGCCCTTTTACTGTTTTTCAACCGCTTCACGAGGAAAATATTTTACTGCAATGCCATTTTCGCGAGGATTTCTTGCGGACTTGAAGAGCTAACCGCTCATGAAGGGGGATTTTGCAGAGGTGTATCGTGGGTGGCTACTTAGTTCAACTATCGAGGGTGTACATTAAATCCTCGATTTGGAGGCACAGGTAGTGGCGGTGCCCGTTTTTCTCCAACCTGAATGGGCAATCGATATTGAAGCAGCTTTGCTTATCCGGCTCGCACATGAAGGAAGTCCGTTCCGTCAAATGTAAAAAAGCCGTAATCCGATCCCTTAACTCGACCAGCTGCTTATCCCTCAAATGTTGGAGCTTTCTTATATCCAAACCCTCCTCCTTTATACGGTGGATGGGAAAACTACTATATTGAAGTTAGCAATTAATATGCCATCATGCTCTAAAGTTAGGTTCTGCCCGGTTTTCCGCCTTCCCCTTTAATTTCTTGGCCTGAATAGCATTTTAGCCCAACTGCTCTCCCCACTTGCATTTATGCCAAAAACCCCCTAATATGATTTTGGGGGATATGTGAAAATAATCCCCCCTCATTTTTATTTCCCTTTTGCCGATTTAGGTATCCCTTGGCTGAGAAAGACCCTACCAAACTGGCTAAAAAACCGGGCATGAAGCCCATTACCATCATGCTCATCGTTTCGGCCTGTATCCATGCGGCCGTGCTCACGCTGCTGATGCTCTTGCCCTGGCTTTTCCCCAGGAAAATTCATGCCCCCGTCTACCCGGTAACCCTCATCACCCAGGCACCCCCAAAACTAAAGGCTCCTCAGCCAAAAACGAAGGTCACGAAAAAACCGGCCCGAAAGCCCCCTAAGAAGAACAAAAAACCGAAACCGAAGAAGCCCAGACCGAGGAAAAAGGTTGTTCATAAGAAAAAACCGGTGAGAAAGGACGTAATATCGGAAAAACGTATTCAGAGAAAGATGGAAACGGCCATAGAGCAACTCCGTAAGAAAACGGAGGCTGAGGAAAAACCGGAGGTGGCGGAAAAAGTCACCCAAGTCACCCCGAAGCCATCGAGGGCCATCATTGATCTGAAACTCAGGACTTACTATAATACGATATGGCAGAGAATT
>CAYFXP010000053.1:0-22401 GCA_964346935.1 uncultured Syntrophobacterales bacterium | reverse complement strand
GGGTTGTCGAAATCGGAGAAACCTCCAAGATGGAGGTGATGGCTTACCTCCTCTCCCTGTGGAAACGAGGCCTTTCCCCTAAGACAGTGGCCCGCTGTATTTCCGTCTTGCGGGGGTTTTATCGGTGGTTGGCCGATGAGGGGGTGTTGCGGGAGAATCCATTGGAGGACATGGAATCTCCGAGGACAACGCGATCCCTTCCGGATGTGCTTTCAGTTGATGAGGTTGACTTATTGTTGAAACAACCCGACCCCTCCAATCCCGTCGGGATGAGGGATAAGGCCATGTTGGAGCTCTTGTACGCGACGGGATTGAGGGTATCGGAGTTAATGGGATTAGAGCTCAACAATATGAAGCTGGAAGGGGGGTATCTGATTGTCCTGGGCAAAGGGAGCAAGCAGAGAACTGTACCCATGGGCCAAGAGGCCCTCCATTGGCTAAGACGGTATCTCGAGGAATCCCGTGAAAGCCTCCTCGGGGAAAAGCGGAGTTCGCTCGTCTTCTTGAGCCAATGGGGAAAGGGGATGTCCCGCCAGGGTTTTTGGAAGATCATAAAGAAGTATGCCCTCATGGCTGGAATTAGGAAGAGGATTTCCCCCCACACTCTCAGGCATTCCTTTGCGAGTCATCTCTTGGAAGGGGGAGCGGATTTACGGTCGGTCCAGAGTTTGCTCGGGCACGTGGACATCTCCACCACCCAAATCTATACCCATGTGACCCGTGAAAGGTTGAAGAGGATCCATGCTCGATACCATCCCAGACCCTGAACGCCTGGTTCGCCGAAGGCAGGTGCTCCCCCCGACTCTTCGGGAGGGTAATGGAGGTCATTACTACCCACATCAATGCCGATTTCGACGCTTTGGCCTGCATGTTAGCGGCTAAGAAGCTCTATCCGGAGGCGATTTTAGTTTTCCCCGGCTCCCAGGAGGGGAGCTTACGGGATTTCTTCGTCCGGTCCACCATTTACGTGTTCGAGGCCGAGCGGATGAAGAACGTGGATCTAGATCGAATCACCAGGCTTGTTCTGGTCGATACCCGGCAGACGAGCCGAGTCGGGAAGTTCGCCCAAATCTTAAAGAAGCCTGGATTGGATGTCCACATCTACGATCACCATCCCCCCTCTTCGGAGGACATTGCAGGCTCGGTAGAGGTGGTGAAAGAGGTGGGAGCGGCTGTCAGCCTCATGCTGGGGATTCTGAGGGATGAGGGGATTGGGATAACCCCCGATGAAGCAACGGTAATGATGCTGGGGATTTACGAGGATACGGGCTCCCTCACATTTCCCTCGACAACGGAGGATGACTATCATGCCGCCGCTTATCTGCTCTCAAAGGGGGCAAGCCTCAACGTAATTTCGGACATGGTGACCAAGGAACTGACAGCGGAACAGATCTTTCTCCTTAACGACCTGATCCAATCGGCTACCAATTACAATATCCACGGCATAGATATCGTCATCGCCATGGCCTCGGCGGATCGATACGTCGGTGATACCGCCATCCTTGTCCACAAGTTAAAGGACATGGAGAATCTGGATGTGCTCTTCGCCTTGGTTCGGATGGAGGACCGGGTCCACATTATAGGACGGAGCCGTATCGACGAGGTAAACGTGGCAGAAGTCCTGTTGGAGTTTGGAGGAGGGGGCCATGCGACAGCCGCCTCCGCCACCGTGAAGGATTTGATGCTCATCCAGTGCGGTGAGAAATTGGTAGAGATGCTCCAGGAGGTGGTTAAGCCGAGGAGATTCGCACGGGATCTCATGACCTTTCCGGTAAAGACGATCCCAGCGGACAGGAAATTATCCGAAGCGGGGGAGTCCCTCACCCGTTACAATATAAACGTATTGCCGGTGCTGAGAGAAGATAAATTGGTTGGGCTGATATCTAGGCAGGTCATCGAGAAGGCGGCATTCCACGGACTCGGGGACCGTCCGGTCAGCGAGTATATGAGCACGGAATTTTCGGTGGCCGATATGACAACCCCCCTGAGCAAAATCCAACGCCTCGTCGTAGGCAATAACCAGCGTTTTTTGCCCGTAATGGAAGCAGGGGAGCTCGTAGGGGCCATCACTCGGACGGACGTGTTGAGGGCCATTGGGGAGGATGTGGCGGGTCGATCCGATTCGCCTTCTCCCCTTGAGGTTCACAAACTGTATACCAGGAAGAAGATGATCACGAAATTGATGGAGGAGAGGCTTCCATCGAGGGCTAACAGCATACGCCGGGAGTTGGGCAGAGCCGGGGACGAGTTAAACTGCCCGGTATACGCAGTGGGAGGGTTCGTCCGGGACCTGTTACTGAGAAACCATAATTTTGACGTAGATATCGTAGTAGAGGGGGATGGCATCCAATTCGCCGAACATTTTGCCAGGGAGCATCCCTGTAAGATCAGGGTTAACCGGCGGTTCGGAACGGCCTCTCTCCGATTGGCGCACAAGCTGAAAGTTGATATCGCCACTGCTCGGCTGGAATACTACGATTCTCCCGCTGCTCTTCCCACGGTTGAGACAAGCTCCATCAAGAGGGACTTGTATCGGCGGGACTTTACCATTAATACCCTGGCCATCAAGTTGAATAGGGGAGTATTTGGCGAACTAAGCGATTTCTTCGGCGCCCAGAGGGATATTAAGGAGAAGGTAATCCGGGTACTCCATAATCTGAGTTTTGTCGAAGATCCAACGAGGGTTTTCCGGGCTATTCGCTTTGAGCAACGATTTGGCTTCCAACTGGGCAAGCAGACCCAGAATCCGATCAAGAATGCCGTGGAGATGGGATTTCTGGAGCGCCTTTCGGGACGAAGGATCTTTACTGAGCTGGTGCTCATCCTCAACGAAGAGGATCCGGTTCCCATCCTACGAAGAATGAAGGATCTGGACCTCCTGAAGTCAATCCACGTCAAAATCCCCTGGGAAAAAGAGACCGAGGACCTCTTGGAGTCCATCAAGAATGTCATATCGTGGTACGACTTGTTGTTCCTGGGAGGTGAGTGCGAGAGGTGGCAGGTCTATTTTTATGGTTTGATGGACTCCCTAGCGGAGAGGGAAGTCTTGGATGTTTGCCAGCGGCTCTCGCTCTCGGAGAAAAACAGAAAAAAGATCATAGGCGGAAGGAAGGAGGCCGAGGAGACCCTCGGGGAGATGGCGCGCAGATTGAACTCCAAGAGGAGGATTCGACGGAGCGAGATGTACGAACTCCTGGAACCCCTCTCAACGGAGTTGAAGCTCTTCATGATGGCCAAAACCACCAGGAAAGAGACCAAACAGTGGATCTCCCTTTTCTTCACGAAGCTCCGGGGGCAGAAATCGCTATTGAAGGGGAGGGATTTGATTGGGCTTGGTGTTAAGCCCGGGCCCCTTGTGAAGGAGATATTGGCCGATCTCCTAAGGGCCCGTCTCGATCGACGCATCAAAACGAGGGACGACGAGATCAGTTACGTAAAGAGGACCTATATGGATCAAGGGAGAGCGATTTGATTGGGTGGTCATTTCGCCAAGGGGGGGCTATATGGCCTCATTGGTTCAGAAAATATCCATTTATGCCATTCCGACTCTGCTAGCCATAATCCTTCATGAGGTCGCTCATGGATGGGTCGCCGATCGACTGGGTGATTCCACGGCGCGTTATTCAGGTCGGTTGAGCTTGAATCCTGCGGCACACATAGATTTTTTCGGCACAATCCTTTTACCCCTGGTATTGCTGATTTCAGGGGGCTTTATATTCGGCTATGCCAAACCCGTGCCCATCAATCCCTACAATCTCCGGAATCAGCGGAGGGATATGATTTGGGTATCCCTCGCGGGCGTATTGACGAATTTGGCCTTAGCTGCCGTTTCTGCCATGGTATTTCGGATTATAGCCTCCGCCGCCGTTGGTTCGTGGGGCTTTCTTGTGACCCCCCTCATGATGATGTTAATGGTGAGCGTCAGGGTTAACATAATTCTAGCCGTCTTTAACGCGATTCCTATCCCACCCCTAGACGGAAGTCGGGTTTTGGTTAATCTTCTGCCCCCGGAGCAATCCGCGGTATTGTCGAGATTGGAGCCTTACGGGTTTCTTATCATACTCGTGCTCTTTTTTACGGGGCTGATCGACTTTATCTGGCCTATTGTACGGCTATTCATGACCCTCCTTTTGGGTCCTTACATGATATAAGGAGAGCGCCTCGCTCTGTCCCATGGTGAAGAGGGATTCATATACCGTAAAATTAGAGGTTTTCGAAGGTCCCTTGGACCTCCTCTTGCACCTCATTAAGAGGAACCAAGTGGACATATATGATATCCCTATCGCTACGATTACAGAGCAATACATGGATTATCTGAGCATGATGAGGAGCCTCAACTTAGATGTGGCCGGCGAGTTCCTCTTGATGGCGTCGACCTTGCTCCAGATAAAATCGAAGATACTGCTCCCCTCGCCGCCCGAAGAGGAGGAAGAGGAGGAGGGCGACCCGAGGGCAGAGCTGGTGGACAGACTGCTGGAATATCAGAAATACAAGGAAGCGGCTGCTCGTCTCAATGAGAGGGGTATCTTGGACAGGGATACCTTCGTGCATGGGAATCAGGAGGAGGAAACTGAGGATAGGGGGTTTGTTGAGGTTGGTGTTTTCGAGCTGATTGAGGCCCTCAGGAATGTCTTGGGTCGATTCACCCCTGAGGCCGCCTACGATGTCACCCTGGATCGGATGACGATAGAGGAACGGATCGCCCAAATCCTCGAGGTGGTCAAATCCGAGGGGAGCGGTTTTCTCTTCGCCTCGCTCTTTTCTGAGGCGTCTTCCAAGGAAGATGTTATTATCACGTTCCTCGCCCTCTTGGAACTGATGAGAATGAGGATGATAAAGGTTTATCAACGGGCTCCATTTGGACCGATAGAGATTTTCGCCTTATCGGCAGCATAGGAGATATCCATGAGAAAGCTTGTCGTCATCGTTGGTTTACTGATCGGGAGCTTCCTCGCGGACACTTCGGGTGCGGAATTACCCCCTGTGAAGGAGCTGATGGTTGTGGGGAGCGGACAGGTAGTTGAGGGGAACGTTGGAAAAGCTCGCCAAAACGCAATCGTAAACGCCCTCAGGGAGGGGGTACGAATCTCTCTCCTGGATTTTATTCCGTTATTCGCACTTGAGGAAAATGCTGAAGCCCTGGACATGGAGATCTTCAACCGTGTAACGCAATACGTGCAAACTTTCAAGATCCTTTCCGAGACTGGGAAGGCTGACAGACATGAGGTACTGTTGCGAGCTCAAATCGACCTCCATAAATTGAGGGATTCACTGTCAGTCATGGGCTTATTGGAGGAGAAGGTCGCCGAGGAGGAGGTTGTGAGCGTCAGAGTAGTGCTGGCCGGTGTTTCCCGGTATCCTTGGTACCAAGAATTCGAGGATTTCCTCAGGGAGGGCCTTAAGTTCATTAAAGGGGTTCGACTTCGGTCGGTAATGACGGGAGAGCTGACCCTGGACGTCGAAATGATCGGCGACATCACATACCTTCTCGAAGCCCTGACAACAAGGGAGTTTGACGAATTCACCCTGGAGGTTGATCAGGGCCTCGAGGATCAGATTATGGTTCGCTTTAGGTCAAGGGGAAACACAGGGTCTTAGGGTCCCTCAATTCCGCCCTTTGAATATTGAGGGGAGAAAAGGAGTATTCCATGAGAAAGCATCCTGTACTGTTAGGTCTCATTATCGTCGGGGTTATTCTCGGTGTTTTCCTCCTGTCGATCCTTTTCTTCAGCCGGTTGGCAGAGGAAAAGGCCTTCGCGCTTGCGGATAAGATCGCCGTGGTGGATATCAAGGGAGTGATCACACGTTCGAGGAATATCGTCGAACAGATAGATAGCTATATGGAGGACGACGATGTCAAGGCCATTATTCTGAGAATCAATTCCCCTGGAGGGAGCGTCGGACCTTCTCAGGAGATTTATCGAGAAGTCCTTAAGGCCAGGGAGAAAAAGAAGGTCGTTGCCTCGATCGGATCTGTGGGTGCATCGGGGGGATACTACGTCGCCTGTGCCTCCGACCTCATCGTGGCAAACCCGGGAACCATTACGGGGAGCATCGGGGTGGTGATGGAATTCTCAAATGTAGAGGAGTTGCTGAAGAAGATAGGATTACGGAGCTACGTGATCAAAAGCGGTAAACACAAGGATATTGGATCCCCATTGAGGGAGATGACGCCAAAGGAGAAGTCGATCCTTCAAGGCGTTATCGATAGCGTTCACAGTCAGTTCGTTCGTGCAGTCGCTGAAGGCAGGAATATAGAGGAGAGCAAGGTAAGGGAGATCGCCGATGGGCGAATTTTTTCAGGGGAACAGGCCAACGAATTGGGGCTGGTTGACCGGCTTGGAGGCCTTCAAGACGCTATTGAAATAGCGGCTGAAATGGTGGGGATTAAGGAGAAACCAACGGTGATCTACCCGAGGAAGAAATTCTCCCTCTTCGAATTGCTCTTCAAAAAATCCCTCCGCCTTCTTATGGACGAGATTTGGCAGCGGGAGTATCAGCTCAGTTACCTGATGTACTCCCCGTGAATCTTCTTTATATCCCCCCAGGCTTCTCTCTTCTTGTGGGGGTTCCTCAAGAGGAAGGCCGGATGATAGGTGGGCATCACCTTAATTCCTCGATACTCGTGAAACCGCCCCCGCAATTGGGAGATCTTTTCCTCAGTTTTAAGCAGGGTTTGGGCCGCAAAGCTTCCCAAGGCACAGATGATTTTGGGCTGGATGACCTCCAGCTGTCTCCCGAGAAAGGGTTCACAGGTGGCGATCTCGTTCTGCTGAGGGTTTCGGTTGCGGGGAGGTCGACATTTAATGATATTGGTAATGTAGACCTCTTCCCTCGTGAGGCCAATGGCGTTGATGATTCGGGTTAAGAGTTGCCCAGCCTTACCGACGAAAGGCCTTCCCTGTTGATCCTCATCCTCTCCCGGTGCTTCGCCAACAAATACCAACGTGGCCTTTTCGCTTCCCTCGCCGAAGACGATATGTCGGCGTGTCAGATGGAGCTTACACCGCTCACATTCCCCCAGCTCCCTCCTCACCGCGGCTAAGGTGAGGCGAGGATGAGGGAGATTACCGGGAGACCGGGGGAAAAATTCCGCTCCAAGGCTCTTTTGATATGCTACGAAATGCTTTAGCTCTCCTATGAGTCGGATGAATTGGTCCTTTGCCTTATCCATGGAATTCGTTAGGGTGCCCTGTTTTGCTCAACATCATACCTCTTCGATTCCGTCCTGTCAATTTCAGTGTTCCCCACGAGGTTAAGGTTAAGGCTGAGAGGTTGGAGGCTGAAGGCAAAATGTAAAATGTCAAGGGCCTGTTGCCCAAACCCATTCCGGTCACTGAAAAGAATTTTTGATCGGCGGTCTTTGGTTCCAAAAACTCGCCATCCTAGCTCAAACGCGCGATTCGCGGCCGTTTGGCTTCAGTAAGAATGGTTCCCAAAAATTCTTTAACGTTCGCTCTAGGGATATGGGCACCAGCCCGTCAAAGTTTAACGTTGGAAATTTTGAGAAAACGGAAAAACGAGCTCTGAGCGCAAATTATATTTTTTCGACAACCACTCCCAGGCCACGAGCGGGGAAAAACCCAGTTCTGGGTTAAAGGCGGCCTGAACGCTTGAATCGTCGAAAAAATATGTTCGAGTGGCGAGGAGCGAGTTTTTTCGAGACCTCAAGGAGGAGGTTGCAGAAGAATAGGTGCTGCAGTGCTGCGGTCGTGTGGCTTGAGTACGGTGATCACATAGCTGTTGAGGGGAACCAGAGGACGGTGTCAATTCCCCCGCAATTTGTTGGTAGGATCACCTTCGGCTATCATTTCGGTGAGGACCTCTTTCTCGCGGTGGCCCGGAATAAAGCCCTTCAGAGTCGCTTCCAGGACTCTTTGGCCATCCTGGTTGGTAAATATCCCCGTCGCCCTGGCGAAACCCCGTTGGTCCACCTCTTCGATGGTGAGCCTGCAGGTAATGGTCTCGCCAATAGAGACCGGACGGAGGAACTGGAACTCGATTGCCGAAGCGAGCCATGCAACCTGTCCACCCAATTCGCAAATCATGCTTCCGACAAGCAACCCGTGGCAGATAAGACCTGGGAATCCCTTAATCCGGGTAAAGCGTTCCTCATAGTGGACTGGGTTATAGTCCCGGGTGACGTCCCCGAAGACCTCAACATCCCTCCTTATGAATGTTCGCGAAAAGGTAAAGGTCATTCCCGGACCAAGCCCCTGTGTTGCCCGTCGCCTCCATTCTGACATATGGCATACACCCCCTCGTGCTAGTTTTACAACCCTAAGTCCTTCGAGGTGCGTTAATCAAAGCCTTGGTGAGATAAATCCACTTTTACCTCAGGCGACTCAAGTGGTCAAGATCCCAGTCGGGTCAATGACCTCAAGCACTTTTCCAACCTGTATTTTTTGTAACCACTTGATTTTGCATGGGAATATGATTTTCATCGAGGAACACGCTTGTCCCTTCGCTTCAATGATTTTCGGTCTGTTTCCCGGATTCCCCTTCGCTCCCGAAATGACGCAAGATCTCCGGAAAAGTCGCTCCTCGCCGCTCAACCATATCTGAATTTCGCTCATGGACAACGGCCTTCTCGACAAAATTGAGGAATCTTCGGTCAATTGCCATTGCAAAACACTTCCTATTAGTATATTTTACTGTGGTATCGCCTTCCCCTTTCCTGAGGGAGTGGAGCAATTGATGGAGTATTCACGATGAAATGTCGAAGCTGTGGAGCGACAAATAAAAAGGATTCGAAATTCTGTAAGCAGTGTGGCACCAACCTCAACATCAACCTGACTTGTCCTCGCTGCCATTTCGAAAACCTTCCTGATTCCGCCTACTGCACACAGTGCGGGATGAGGCTCTCCGTTCAGAAAAAACCAAGGGGTACCCAAAAACGGTGCCAGAGTTGTGGCTATCTCAACGATATTGATGCCGCATACTGCTATTACTGCAATCAGAAGATCATGGAAGAGTACCCGGAATAGAACCTCTTAGGAGTAGCGCCGGGAATGCCATTATGAAAGAGGAGGACGTTGATCGCATGAGGGTGGTGATGGGTGAGGGAACCTCTTCGGGCAGTTTCCGCCGTGATGTGAAAAAGATGGTTTTACGAAAGAGGAGCGGAGCGGAAAGGGGGGAGGAGGAGATGAAGGGTAAGTGGATTTATCCATTGGTTCTCCTACTCTGTTTATGGGGGTGTGCCGGGAACCGTACCTTTTGGATGGATATCCGGTACATTCCGGGACCTTCAACGGAAAGAGCAGAGCGGGAAAAGATCGTTGCGGTTAATCCCTTCAAGGATGTTAGGGGAAATGGGACCCGGCTTGGAGATTGGACGCGGCCCAGGGGTCGGATTGACACTTTTGCAGCTTCTAAACCCGTGGATCAGGCGGTCACCGAGGCTATATCGAATTATTTCCGTTCACGGGGGTATCAAGTTGTCCCCCATGTGGGTTGGGACCTGAAGCCCGCGAGCCTTTCCCGTATTCCGGCGGATTTCGTGGTTGGAGGGGAGGTTATCCAGTTGAAAAGCGAGGCCTGGACCACGGTGCGGACAAAGGTGAAGGTCCACGTTCAGCTTCAAATTCACCTGGGCAGGATAGCTGAGAGAAAGGTATTGAGCCAAAAAATGGAGATCTCAAAGGAGATACTGGGGGTTACATCGAGGCCGGAAAGGATCGAGGAAACCCTCAACAAGGAACTCTCAGAGGCTATTGACAGGGTCTTCCAAGGCATACTGTGAGTTCCCGGCGTTGCGGTGGTTACGGGAATCATATGGAACGGAAGCATTTTGCATGGATGCTCATCATCTTCCTCATCATCCTTTCCTTCTACCTCTTCTACGTGGTTATCTCCCCCTTCTTAATACCCATTATCTGGGCCGTGATCTTAGCCTTCGTATTCTACCCGATTTACCGGAGGTTAAGCCATCGGTTAAGGGGTAGGAAATCGCTCTGTGCCCTGGTGATGACGGCCTTTGTCGTGATCCTTATCGTATTCCCCTCCGTGTATATCCTGTCGATGTTGACCCATGAAGCCATCAATGCCTATGCCTTCTTCGAAAATGGGTTGAAAACGGGGCGATTTCAGTCGATCTTGGAGCTGAAGGATCACCCCATTCTCCAGGGGTTGTGGAATCAGCTCAACCAGTACATTGACCTCTCCGAAATCGATCTCAATTCCCTTCTGCTCGAAAACGTGAGGAGGATAAGCACCTTCGCCATCAACCAGACTTCGAAAATCATAAAGGGGTTCTCTTTTGTTATCATCAATTTCTGCCTCGTCACCATTTCCCTGTACTATGTTTTCAAGGATGGTGATCAATTGCTCGGGAAAATACGCGAGGCGATCCCTTTACTTCCTCAAGACAAGGACCTGCTCTTCGCCCGTTTGGAGGAGATGGTTTATGCGACCATGTATGGGGGAATACTCGTTGCCCTTCTCCAAGGCTTCTTGGGAGGTCTCGCTTTCTGGTTTTTGGGGCTCTCCTCCCCGGTTTTTTGGGGCACGGTTATGGCCTTTCTCTCCTTTTTGCCCATTATCGGCCCCGTTTTGGTATGGGGACCCATCGTCGTGTATTTCTTCTTTCAGGGCTCGTTCCTGAAGGGAATCCTGCTCCTGGTCTGGGGTGGAGCCGTTGTAGGCCTATCGGATAATTTTCTCCGTCCAATGCTCATCAGCAAGAGGACGAGGCTTCATACGATGCTCTTGTTCTTTGCGGTGCTGGGAGGAATAAAGAGCTTCGGATTGCTCGGTTTGATCGTAGGCCCTCTCGTGGTCACCATCTGTATCACTATTTTGGACATCTATTCTGAAAAGGCTGCTCAAACTGCCCCATAGGTGTTTGAGGGATTGGGAGGCAATGGATGAGGAACACGCTGGTTTTTTTACTCATTCCCATCGTTCTCATTGGATGTGCAAAAGTGACCAAGGAGGTAAAGGTGCCAGAGAGGCCTTTGGCCCTGGTGGAGGGGAATGATATTCCTCCCTTTGAGGATGACTTGGACTGGGAATCGTTGCGGGTGTCCATCAGTTGGAGCATGGAGTTTTTCCGAAGGCTGCCGGCAGATCGCCTCTTTGAGTACGGGGGAGATCAATATTCAACCGATCATCTCATCAAATCCATGGAGACCTTTCTCTATCTCTTGGATGCGGCCGAAGACATGGAGGAGCTGGCCGATCTCGTCCGGCAGCGGTTTAACGTCTACCAATCCGTTGGATTGGATAGTGGGGGAACCGTTCTCTACACCGGGTACTACGAACCTATCCTTGAAGGAAGCCTCGTCCCCAATGAGAAGTTTCGGTGGCCCCTGTATCAGAGGCCGGATGATTTAATGGAGATCGACCTGGAAATGTTCCACCCCAGGCTCAAGGGGGAAAGGATCGTTGCCCGTTACGACGGGAGCGGGATTGTCCCCTATTTCAGCAGGGAAGAGATCGATGGCAACGGAGTGCTGTCGGGAAGGGGATTGGAGATCGCTTGGCTGGCAGATCCCATCGATGTCTTCTTCCTTCAGATCCAGGGATCGGGGCAAATCGTTCTTGAGGATGGAGGCCGCATACGGGTGAACTACTCGGCATCCAATGGGAAACCCTATCGAAGTATTGGAGGGCTTCTCATCGATTGGGGAGTCATTACGAGGGAGGAGATGAACATCCCCCGCTTGAAGGAATACTTGAGGGAAAATCCAAGCCAAAGGGAGGAAATCCTCAACCACAATGAGAGCTATGTCTTCTTCCGGGTGGTAGAGGAGGGGCCATTGGGCAACATCGAGGTTCCCCTCACCGCTGGCCGTTCCATTGCTACTGATTCCAGGCTGTTTCCCAAGGGTGCTCTGGTTTACATCTCTGCCGAAAAGCCGATTATCGATAACTCGGGGACCATCATAGACTGGGTCCCCTTTTCCAGGTTCGCCCTCAACCAGGATACCGGGGGCGTTATCAGAGGGCCCGGAAGGGTAGACCTTTTCTGGGGAAGCGGTGAAGCGGCGGGGATCCCGGCCGGACATATGAAAAGCGAGGGGAAGCTCTATTTCCTCGTAGAGAAGTAAACCAACGCCCCCCGGTTATGTGGTGGAATTGGGGGGCGCCGCCTTTTGATTGCTGTAGCTTGCCTCCGATTCCAAGGTTTTATCGAATATATACGCATTTATGGAATACCTCATCATCAATGCCGATGATGAGAAGACAGATATGTCACGGAGAGATTAGCCGCGAAAATCCCCCTCTTAATCCACTATTGTCCTCCAAATATATCCATTCCCTCTCACCATTTTACCCATTTTACCCGGATGGACACGTTCTCTCCTCTCGTCCACTTCCCAGCCAATCGGCTATTCGATGAATCACCGAAGAGGAAGATGCCGGGCTTATTTCCGTAGGGTTCATCTTATTGGCATATGAATTGCTATCTTACTCCCGTGAGGGTTCAAAAATGGCGTGATAGTTTCCGCTATTGAGCGGGTGGGATTTCACATAATCAGTTTATCAGGAGGAGGTCCATGAGGTTCAATATCGGAGATAGAGTCCGCCATCGGGGGCTTAGGTGGCTTTCTGGAACAGTAGAGGACATCTATGAGGCCTTAAGGTCCCATTCCGATGAAGGTCGGTACTATCTCTATAAGGTATCCCTGGAGCGGGGTAATTATTACATCGATCGAGGGTGTGAATGGGAACTAATTCCCGGTCAGGGGGGGCGTTTAGACGGTGTATCCGCCCTTGAGGCAGAGTTCGGGGGCCCGGTGTCGCCCGAAGTGGATTAACCTCATGGGTCTATCCTATGGCTCGTCTCGAAAGGGATGTTAGCCTCGCGACCTTTCCTCATCCAGCCTCTTTTTCCGCTCTCTGTCCTGGGGTCCAAAAATCCCGGGCACTTCCCCATCTAGCCCCTCTTTCTCCGTCAGTTGGGAGCATTTCTCTTACCCTTCCCGTGACGGGGTTTCGGGAGTTCCCTGTTTTTTGTTCGTGGGATTTCTTTAACCTTTTGATTTCATGACAGATTATGTTTTTCTCGAGAGAACATCATTGTCCTTTTCCTTCAACGCTCTCTGGTGTGTTGACCGAATTCCCCTTTGCTCAGAGTTCATTGTTCGGGTTTTCCGGGGATTCCCAACTTTTGAACTTTGGCATTCTCGACAAAATCAGGGAAACTCCGGGGGGATTTTTGTTGACTCAGGTGGGAAAGTTTTATACGATCTTCGTTATTGTATGAAATGCGGAGGAAAAAGATGAAGAAGGGTCCCATAGGCGCCGATATCCGTTTTACCTATCTGGGGCATTCGGCTTTCATGCTGACCTCCCCCCACGGAAAGTACATGTTGGTCGACCCGTGGATATCGGATAACCCGATGTGCGAAATGGACTTAGGCGACGGGGACCAATTTTTCTATGGGGGGGACCCAACTGGATTCGTTATTCGGTTTGAAAATGGGGTGTCGGTCTACCATGCGGGCGATACCGATGTCTTTACGGACATGGAGATCATCGGGGATTTTTACAACCCTCAGGTAGCG
The DNA here is from genome assembly GCA_964346935.1 of uncultured Syntrophobacterales bacterium. Taxonomy (GTDB): domain Bacteria; phylum Desulfobacterota; class BSN033; order WVXP01. The sequence continues at coordinate 8,887 of CAYFXP010000053.1, read as the reverse complement.
TTGCTTCCCATTGGGGGCCACTACACCATGGGGCCGGAGGGCACGGTTTACGCGTGTAAACTCATCAGGCCAAAATACGTGATCCCCATGCATTTCAGCACCTTTCCCGTTTTGACCGGGACCCCGAAAGCCTTTCAGGAGTTGATGAAGGAAGTACCGGGAACAACGGTGATACTGCTGCAGCCTGGTGAGAGTGCTTTGTGACTACGGTTTTTTTTACATATTTTCCATTTTTTGACTTGATCTTCTCAACGAATACCTGTATGATAACTGGGAGCATTGGAGAGGGGGATTGAATTTCAAAGAAAGGAGGGGTGTAGAGTATGAGGCGGAATTCTTTCTTTGCAAGGGTGCTTGGGCTCGCGGCCATTTCTGCATTTGTGGTCATCTTCGCCTTCGGCTGTGCCACAACCGAGCAAGTCAACAAGGCTCAGGTAACCGCTGATGAAGCCTTGAGGATGGCCAAAGAGGCAAGCAGCAAGGCGGACTCAGCAGTAATAAAAGCCGGAGAATGCGAAGAAGCCGCCGAGAAAGCTGGTGCCGAAGCCGACCGGGCAAGCTCCGCAGCTACGAGGGCTGTTGCGGCAGCCGATCGGGCAGAAGATGCCGCCGATAGGGCAGACGCAGCTGCAAGTAGAGCTGAAGCAGCAGCCGATCGGGCGGAGGCGGCTGCGGCCAGATGCGAGGCGGCCTTTAGAAAACGCATGATGAAATAACGGTGGGGATGGACCCTCATGGGTTCATCGAGATTGGGGGTTTGCCGATAAGTTTCCTTCTGAAGGAAGGGATATACTTATCGGCAAACTCTTTTTCCTCCATCGTAATGTCGACGGGCATTCCCTTTCGCTCAACGAGGGCGATGTTGAATCTTCGAAGATTCACCCGCTCTTTTAATCCCATCTGTTCCAGCTGAGCGAAGCCGTAGTGGAGGAGGTCCGGGATCTGATGATAAATGTCCCCATGGGCCTCAACGAAGATCCTCGTCCCTTTGAACCCGAATTTGATGGGTTCATAAATGATCTCCACCGGCATTCCAATTCTGACTAAAGGATAGAGGTTTCTGATATCCTCCGGATAGAGCCTAATACACCCATGACTCACTAGGCGGCCCACGCCCCACGGAAAATCGGTACCATGGATTCCATATCCGTGGCGGGAGAGGGAGATCCAATGGGTCCCGAGGGGGTTTTCAGGCCCCGGAGGAACTATTGCCCTTCCACCATATTCGCGACGGATGCTGGGTGGGATGTGCCATGTAGGATTCTTCACCTTCCTAGCGACGGAGAAGGTTCCGAAGGGCGTCTTTCCATCCAATGCCCCTATTCCCACGGGATAGGTCCTCACCATGCGTATCGATTTGAGGAAGAAATAGAGCCTCATCTCGGGGACATTAATGACAATGCCTTCGTGCCGAGTTCTTGGGAGTATCCACCCAGTGGGAATTTTGAGCTTTAACCCCGTAGGCGGGATCCATGGATTCAATTCCCGGTAGAGGGCCTTCAACTCCCAGTAGCCGAGATCGTAGTTCCTGGCTATATCCAATAATGTCTCCTTCGGCTGGATGATGTGATCCCGTTCGCTTCCCACCACCGTCCAACCTCGTAAGTCGGTGTTTCCGGCCCCTTTGGGTATGACATAGGAAAATGCCCCCGAGGCCGATAACGAGGGTGGCTGGCCACAGGAGGAAATGAGGAAGAAAATGATTCCGAGCAGTAATTTTCTTGCTTTCATTTCATTTTTGCATCATATATTATCACGGATGATCTTCAGCTTCCAAGGGAATTTGTGGCGGTTGGACATTTACGTACTACATGATCCTTACTTGAAGGGGGGCGAGGGATGAGGGGGAGGAGAGGAGTTCATTACGGGTGGATCGTGATCACGATGGGGCTGCTCACAACCATCGGTGCCCATGGTTTCGGGCGATTCGCATATTCCATGATCAATCCTAGCATGATTGATGGTTTGGGTTTGTCCTACACGGAGGTCGGAAACCTTGCGGCAGGCAACTTCGTCGGCTACCTGATTCTCGCCATCGTCGGTGGGTTCTTGGCGGCCCAATTAGGGCCAAGAATCGTCATCAGTCTCTCCCTTGCTCTCATGGGCACCACCATGATCTTGACAGGCTTGGCCAAGACCTACGGTTTTGCTCTTGTCATGCGGACACTGACAGGTCTCGGCAATGGGGGAGCGTATGTTCCTGCCATGGCGCTTGGGTCAATCTGGTTTTCAGCCCGCAAGAGAGGGCTCGCCACGGGCATCGTGACAGCAGGTATCGGCATCGGATTCGCCCTTTCGGGCATGACCGTTCCCCCCATCCTATCCGCTTATGGGGCAGATGGCTGGCGATCCTGCTGGTATATCCTTGGAGTTATCGTTCTCGTTCTAGCAGGGATCACGTACGGTTTTCTCAGAAATAGGCCGGAAGACCTGGGGCTGAAACAGTTAGGTTCAGATCCATCGGAGGACAAATCGGGAGGGCAAAAGGCCAAGGGACTTGAGTGGGGAAAGATCTACAAAATCGGATCAGTGTGGCACCTCGGGGTTGTCTATTTCCTGTATGGATTTTCCTATATCATCTATATCAATTTTTTTGCCACCTTTCTCGTCAAAGAGATGGGATGGACAAATGGCGAGGCGGGTAGGCTCTTTACGTTTCTCGGCTTGCTAAGCATCTTCTGCGGCCTTCTCTGGGGAGGAATTTCTGATGTCATTGGGAGAAAGGGCGGGGCAGCTCTGGCCTATGTGGCTCTGGCTATCTCCTATGGAATTTTTGCGTTGTTCCGTTCACCGGGAGCTTTCTATGTCTCGGCCGTTTTTTTCGGCCTCACTGCATGGGCCATCCCCACCATTATGGCTGCAGCGGCAGGAGACTATGTCGGCCCAAGGTTGGCACCTGCCGGATTGGGTTTTATCACGTTATTCTTCGGCATTGGGCAGGCAATTGGACCGTCTGTGGGGGGGCTTCTCGCGGATATGACCGGTTCCTTTGCCCTCGCCTTTACCTTGGCCTCCAGTGTTTCGGTGATCGGGATAGTAGGATCGGTCACATTGAGGACCCCCCGGATAGAGGCCTGAAATCCCTAAAAAAAGTTTGACAAATAAGGGCCAAATCAATAAGGTTGATTAGCGGAAACGGAGAAAAAGTGTCACTTGCTCGGAGGTAGTTATGAGCGATAATCAGGTCAATAGAAGAAAGGGTAGCCGGAGGCAATCCGATATCTTCATCAAGAAGCTATCGGATGAGCTTGATATTATTATCGATATCCTGGATGGCAAACTGGATGATACGGCAAGGGAGATCCTTGAGGTGAGGGAGCTTCAATTTCAATTGGGTCGGAGAAGTGAAGATCGGGAAACCGAAGCCGAGATTATGAGGAAACTGGAGAGGATATCCAAGTCACTGTTGGATCTGGTCCAACCGGTGGAGTGAACTATCGGTGCCCCGAATTCATTTCCTCAAGATGTTCCTTTAACAAGTGTAAGAGGTGACCTTGGGTACTGTCATCTTATGACATAAATACTTGCGGGTAGAAATGGATACAGGCAAATCCGAAATACTAACCCCTAAATTCTAGAGAATATCAAATGACCAAAATCTTTCTGGTTGATCTGGTTTCTTTGGTTCATTTGGTCTATCTGGTCAACGAGATGAACGAAAAGAACCAAATAGACCAGACAAACGAGATAGACGATTTTGAATTTGAAATTTGGAAATTAGAATTCGTTTAGGATTTAGTGCTTCGGCCCGCGACGACCTCGGCCGAGTCGATTTAGGATTTAATCCCTTCGAATTATACGCAAGAACTTAAGATGCTACATATAGCTGGTGGAATTATGGGAGGGTTGGAGTTGAGGAATCTATGGGAAATGGGATAATCTTCTATTTGGATAAGCTGGCCGAATACACCGAAGCGGAGATTGAACGGTATTTGCGGCAAATCAAAGAGGAGATCCAACTGGAGAGGTTGGTGAAGGGCGAGGAGAAAGACCCAGGATATGTTCATTGATACTTTCGCACTCGTCGGATAGAGGGAGTACCATGGAATGGGGTAAGATTAGGCAGGCGGTGAGATCAAGATTTGGATTTGCTGTAGCCATCGCCGTCATCTCTTTTGTCGCCATCTTCGGCTTTGGGTTTATGGCATTCATGGCGGAAAGGGATGTTATGATTAAGAACACTACCATTCGGGGGTATAGTATAGCCAAAATTTTGTCCATCTTGAACGAAGATGCTACCATCAATCAGGATCCGAAATTACTGGAGAGGTATACAGGGGAGATTGGGAGGGAGAGGGACATCGTTTTCATCGAGATCACAGAGGGAGATCGGCTCATCGCCCATTATCGGGATAACAGGGAGTCCGCCAGCGGGGACATTCGGAGAGTTTCTCGCCCGTTGGTTTACCGTGGGGAGAATAGAGGTATTATTCAAGTCGGTTTCTCCATAGAGCAGGCAAACGAGAATATGCATGAGATCAAGAAGATCACCATCATTGTCGGGATACTAGCTCTTTCCTTTTTCGTGAGCTACTTCATTTTACTGTTATGATGAGTTCTGGGGAATGGGGGAAGAAGTGGATAAGTTAACAGAAGTTCAAATGAAATTGCAAAAGGTAGGGTGTCCTCTCTGTTTTAACACTCGACTGGACCTCGTCTTACGGTGTGACTTAGGCCAGGATGGATGTATATATGCGGCCAAATGCCTGCATTGTGGAAATGTCTTCGAGGTGAACACGAAGAGCAAGACCGTTGAAGAATTGGAGCCTGAGCTGGAGAAGACGATGAAGGCGAACGGGTGCCCCAAATGCAGAGGACACGACCTGCAGGTGAACTTCAGTTGCGATTTGGCCTCTCAGGATTGCTTTCATGTCCTAACATGTCAAACCTGTGGTCATGTGTTTTCAGGGAAGGGCTAAGGGCTATATTAAACCGATAAAAGATGGGTCGTGAGCATTCTTACATAGAGAGGATTGGATGGGAAAGGGAGGACCCGGGATGGGTAAGCGGTGAGCTTTTTGAGATCTCGAGGGGATCAACCGGAGGCAGCTGTTATGTCACCGAAATTACACGGGAAACCAATATCCCCTCAGTTTATGGATGAAAGGGCGGATGGTTACCTTTTTTGTTCTTCTATTTTCTTTTGTATCAATAAACCAGAACTTGTTAACATCGAAAAGGAAGAGCGTTGAGTGGGGAATTTCGTCTGGTCGCAGAAGGAAAATTTCCCCGTAATCTGGATGGTTAACCATGGGGCCCGTGACCTTTTCCACGTTTTGTCGATACCTTTTTTGTGCTGTGTACTCTCCACCGGGGCATGGGTCTTTTGAGACATACGCTTGATCCACTATTTCCTCCTTCCTTATCATAGCATTTACGCGGTCGGCGGTTTTCCTTGGGATTTGCGTTTGGCTTTTTGGATAGCAAAACGCATGCCACCCGTTCGATGGCAGAAATTATACGTATTTATACGATCTAGCGGAATAAGATGGGGAGTAGCTCCGAAAAACAAATAAATTTCGTAAAAAGGGAGACATTTTTTGTCAGGCACTGCCCGTGAGCGGAAAAGTCTCTGTGAAAAATGCCTCGTGGTTGACCGTGGGATAAAACTCTGCCATAATTATTCCAACGAAAACCATAGGCACATTGTAGCATTTTGGCCGTTTACGGGAGAATCAATGAGTGTGGCAACTGGAAAGGGGATTGTTGGTGGAAGAAAGGGGGAATTGAAGATGGGGGAGTTTGAGGAAAAAGGGGATATCGATTTGAATCGGGTTTTTACGGAGAATGGCAGGGATCTGAACCAACTCTTTCCCGACATTTCCCTCAAGAAATTCCTGAAGGAGGTTGAGGAGAACAAGAAGGAGATAAAGACATTCCTCAAAGCCCTGGAAATTGAGGATGAAGGGGACGAGTAATGGAGGGAAGAAGCGAAATTCGATGTCCCGAATGCGATTATGAATTTCCGACTTCGATTTGTGATTCCTGTGGTGCGGGGAACTTGCGGGGCTCCTCCTACTGTTGTCAATGTGGAGAGGAGCTCATTGCAAAGGAGACTTCCGTCGATTGGGAGAATAGGAGGTTGTGCAGCGACGGAAACTGCATTGGCGTCATCAATGAACAAGGGGTGTGTAACATCTGTGGGAAGCCATACAGCGGTGAGCCCGAATGAAGGGGAGGCGAAGGAGATAGCCCTCCTAAAAGGTTAGGCGATATTGACAGGGAAGGGATGAGTGGTTAAATTCATTAATAGGGAGTATATCCAGCCTGCACAAGGGGGCTTTTATGATTTTTGCGCCTAGTGGAACCGATAAAGGGAACAAGGAAAGTGAGGAAAAAGTTCGCGTTCCTCAAGAGCTTCCCATTTTGCCGTTGCGGGGGACCGTCCTTTTCCCAGAGCTGATATTGCCCATAATGGTCGGCAGGAAAAGGTCGGTCAAGCTGATTGACGAAGCCATGGAGACGGATAGAATCATCGGGGTCGTGGCTCAAAAGCGATCGGAGGTCGAGGATCCAAAGGAGGACGAGCTTAACCGATTTGGCGTGGCGGCCCTAATCCTCAGGATGATTCGGGAAGTGGACGGGAGCCAGCGAGTCATTGTCCAAGGCATTTCGAGGATACGAATAGATGAGTACACGCAGAAGGACCCTTATTTTAGAGCACGGATCGAAGCAGTTGAAGAGGGATCTGTTCAGGGCGTCGAAATCGATGCGATAATGATGAATTTGAAGGGCCTTTTCCAGAAAGCCGTTGAATTGGCACCCTACCTTACCTCGGAATTGGGGACGATGATCAACAATATCAAATCACCGGCGATTCTGGCCGACCTCATCGCCTCCAACTTAAACATCAACGCATCGGAAAAACAACGGATCTTGGAGATGATCGATATCCAAGAAAGGCTCAACCAGGTTCACCTTTTGTTGAACCGAGAGGTTCAAGTGTTGGAGCTCGGGAACAAGATCCAATCCCAGGTAAAGGAGGATATGGATAAGACCCAGAGGGAGTACTATCTGAGGGAGCAGCTGAAGGCCATCAAGAAGGAGCTGGGTGAGCTGGATGAGCATACGGCCGAGATTAAGGAATTAAAGGAGCGAATCGGCAAGGCCAAGATGCCACCCGAGGCCCTCAAGGCGGCCGAAAAGGAGTTGGACAGGCTTTCCAAAATCCCCCCTGCCTCAGCTGAATACACGGTTGCGCGAACCTACCTAGATTGGCTCACTGAGCTTCCTTGGTCCAACAGTACCAAGGATAATTTGGAGATTTCCAATGCCCACAGGATATTGGAGGAAGATCACTATAACCTGGAGAAGGTTAAGAAGCGGATCCAGGAATACCTGGCCGTCAGGAAGCTGAAGGACGATATGAAGGGGCCCATCCTTTGCTTTGTCGGGCCTCCGGGTGTTGGGAAGACCTCCCTTGGGAAATCCATTGCCCGAGCGATGGGCCGCAAGTTCGTTCGGATATCGTTGGGTGGGGTAAGGGATGAGGCGGAAATCAGGGGGCATAGGAGAACTTATGTCGGAGCCTTGCCGGGGAGGATCGTCCAGGGGATCAAGAGGGCCGGCTCCAACAATCCCGTTTTTATGCTGGACGAGGTGGATAAGATCGGGATGGACTTCCGTGGGGATCCTTCATCGGCCCTGCTGGAGGTCCTGGATCCCGAGCAAAACTTTTCATTTTCGGATCACTATATCGATGTTGGATTTGACCTTTCCAAAGTGATGTTCATCACCACCGCCAATGTCTTGGAGACGATTCATCAGACCCTCAGGGATAGGATGGAGGTACTTGAGCTTCCGGGATACAGCGAATATGAGAAACTGATGATCGCAAAGGAGTTCCTCATCCCAAAACAGTTCGGGGAGCACGGTCTTAAGGAAGAACATATCGAGCTTAAGGACGATGCCCTTACTACCATCATAACTTCGTATACACGTGAGGCAGGGGTGAGGAATTTGGAGAGAGAGATTGCGGCCGTATGCAGGGGAGTCGCCAAGGAAGTAGCCGAGGGCAAAACGGCAAAAACGGTTGTCGATTCGGAAATCCTCCATAAGTTCCTCGGACCTGTAAAGTTTTTCCCGGAAGTGGCCGAGAGGACAGCTGAGGCAGGAGTGGCTACAGGCCTTGCCTGGACCCCCACTGGGGGGGATATCATTTTTGTGGAGGCGACCAAGATGAGGGGGGAAAAGGGGTTGACCCTGACCGGTCAATTGGGAGATGTGATGAAGGAATCGGCCCAGGCTGCCCTGAGCTTTGTCCGATCCAAATCCAGGGAGCTGGGAATTAAGGAGGATTTCTACGACAAGGCCGACCTCCACATCCATGTTCCCGCCGGGGGCATTCCAAAGGATGGACCTTCCGCCGGACTAACTATATTCGTCGCGTTAACCTCGCTCTTTACGAAAAGGCCCGTTAAAAGCGATGTCGCTATGACAGGGGAGATAACCCTCAGGGGATCGGTTCTCCCCGTGGGAGGCATTAAGGAAAAGGTCCTGGCGGCAAAGCGTGCTGGTATCCAGACCATCATCCTTCCCAAGAAGAACGAGAAGGATCTGGAGGAGATTCCCAAAAGGATCAAGAAGGAGATGGAGTTCAAGTTCATCCAGAAGATGGATGAGGCCATAGGGCTGGCACTTACCTCGTGATTTCCCAATTTCCCGGCGGGCGCATTTTACCTTTCCTTGGAAAGGAGCTCTTCGCTGCTCAAGGTATTTTTTCTTGAGAGAGAAAAACCCTTGTCCCTTCATTTCAGTGCTTTACCGTGTGTTCCCCAAATTCCCTTTCGCTCCCTGAAAAGAATTTTGGACCATGCCGAAGCTCGCTCCACTGCAAAGAGCACATGGGCGCTTCTTCGTCCCACAACTTGTTTATGACCATATACAT
>CAYFXP010000052.1:0-6479 GCA_964346935.1 uncultured Syntrophobacterales bacterium | reverse complement strand
ATTTCACGAGGAAGGCGGATAGAGAAAAAAATGAGCCGGATGGCCCGGGGGAGATCATAACCAGCTGGATTTCATCGAATCTCAACCGGAAATCAACCGTTGGAAATTGCCCGCAGTACCAACTCCGTAATCTCACATACGTTCAGATCAACCTTCTGCCTTCTCGCCCAGCCCTTGATGGTCCGGATGCACTGCTGACATGAGGTCACCACGGTTTCGGCGCCGGTCCGCTGGATCTCCCCGATCTTTTTCTGGGCGATGTTTCCCGTGAGGCCTGAATCCACCATCTCCACATTACCACCACCCCCGCAGCAGACGCTTAGGGAGCGGTTGTTTTCCAGCTCCACAAGGGTGAGGCCGGGAATGGACTCCAGGAGCTTCCTCGGCGCATCGTAGACACCGCCGTTTCTCCCCAAATCGCACGGATCGTGGTAGGTAACCGTGGCCTTCACCTCCCCCAGCTGGAGGGCCCCATCCTCAATCAACCTTTCAATGAGCTGGGTGGAATGGAAGAGCTCTACGTCCGTCTCGTAGTATTCCTGCCAGGTCCGGTAACAGGAAGGACAGGAAAAAACCACTTTCTTGGCCCCTAATTTCCTGAGCTTCTCCAGATTGTGTTCTGCCATTTCTCGAACCTTTTCGGGGACTCCCGCCCCAATAAGCGGAAACCCGCAACACCATTCCTCCCCTCCCAAAATCGTGAAGTCCACATCGGCCGACTCCAGAATCCGGACAAGGTTTTGGGGGATTTGCTGAGCCATGGGAAAGAAGGAGGCGACACAGCCCACGAAATAAGCCACCTCCGCCTTATCCTTCTGGTACATGTGGTCGGGAAGCTCCTTGAGAAAATTCCTCCACCCTCCCCGTTCTGCATTATCCTCATTGGAGATGTTATGATGGGTGACCAGGGAGCGCACCACCTCCTCCATCTTGGGATGGAGGCCCTTCTCCTTGGCAATTTCCTCCCGCATACCCACGAAAACCTTCTTGGGATCCAGCCCGCTTGGGCAGGTGGTAACGCATGCCCCACAGAGGAGGCATTTCGCGAAGATGTCGCGGTAATGGTCGCTCAGATCCAGGTCTCCCTGGCTATAGTACCTGGCCAGCTGGATTTTCCCCCTGGGGGTGAATTTCTCCAGGAGGAGCTCTTTGTAAACCGGGCATGTCGCCTGGCAAAGACCGCATTTAATACACTGATCAAACTCCTCGGCAATGCTCTTAGGAATCATCTTCTTTCCTTGCTATGGATTTCTGAAAAACTCGCTCTTCGCCGCTCAAGGATCTGTTGTCCAATACCCATTCCGCTCAGAGTTTCGTGTCCGTGTTCGTGCTCGTATTCGTGATTCGTGTTCGTTATTAGTCATTGGTTATTAGTTATTGTTATTCGTTACTCGTCATTTGGCATTTGAACTTAATTTGACATTTGGATTTTGAACTTTGACATTTCATCTTCAGCCTCCAGCCTCAAACCTCCAACCTCAGACTTCTTTCCCCCTTTCCGACTCCGGCACCGCAGCACTGCATTTCTTACAGGAAACTCCCCGGGTTGAGGATGTTATTGGGGTCAAAAACCCTCTTGATCCCTCGCATAAGCTCTATGGCGCTCTGGCTGAATTCCATGGTCATGAATCTGTCCTTTGCAATGCCAATTCCGTGCTCCCCGGAAAGGGTACCACCCATGGCAATAGTCGCCTGATACATCTCCTCCATGGCCTTGTCGATTCGGGCCATTTCGTCCTCATCCCTAAGGTCGGTCATGATGCAGGGGTGGAGATTTCCGTCGCCGGCGTGGGCCAGTACGCCGATCTTCAGCCGATACTTTTCCGCAAGCTCAAGAATCTTCCTTATGATATCGGGAAGCCTCTTCACGGGTACGGTGGCATCATCCACGACGCAACTGGGCCTAACGCTTGCAATAGCACCAAAAGCGCTCCTCCTGGCCTGCCACAGTTTCTCCGCCCCCTCGGGGCTCGTGGCTCTTTGCACCTCGATGGCCCCCTTCTCCCTACAAAACTTCTCAATCCTTTGCCCTTGCGCCCGGACCGATACCTCCTCACCGTCCACCTCTATCAGAAGCAATGCCTCTGCTTCCCTGGAAAACTCCGCCCCTCCGTAATCCCTGATCACATCGAGGACGACCCTATCGATCAGCTCCAGGGTGGTAGGGACGATCCCGGAACCGATGATGGCCGAAACCGTTTTCGCCGCGTCGTCAATATCCGAGAAAATGGCCTGCAGGGTGGCCTTTGCCGGCGGCAATGGCACCAATCTGACGATTATCTCCGTAAAGATGCCCAAAGTCCCCTCGGAGCCGCACAGTAGCCTGGTGAGGTCGTATCCGCTCACATTCTTAAAGGCCTTACCGCCTGTTCTAATAACCTCTCCTGAGGGCATTACCACCTCGAGGCCCAGGAGGTAATCCTTGGTTGCCCCATATTTTACCCCCCTCGGGCCACCTGCATTTAAGGCGACATTACCCCCTATGGTGGATACGTACATGCTGGCCGGATCAGGTGGGTACATGAGGCCATATCGAGCCACCTCTTTTTGCAGGTCGGCATTCACCACGCCCGGCTGAACGACGGCGCACATGTTTTCCGGATCGATCTCCAGGATCTTGTTCATCCGGTGAAAGGCCATAATAATACCGCCCTGCCTGGCCACCGAGGTACCCGTGATATTGGTCCCCGCCCCCCGGGGGATGATGTTCACCCTTTCCCGGTTGGCTACCCCCATGATCTTCGAAATCTCATCGCTACTTCCCGGAACTATTACGGCGTCTGGCCTGAATTCCGGCAGGAAGCCGTCATAGGAATACGTAGCGAGATCCTCGGGTGTGTCGAGAAACCACTCATTCCCCACGATGGAACGGAACTCATCTCTCACTGAGGTTGAGATCATACACGGTCTCCTTTAAACGCTCACTGGTCTCCCCATGGGCCCGTTGATGACGCATCATTATCCTATCCCATCCTGGTCCTCTCCATCAAGGGGCCCGAGCCCGGAGTTTCCTCAATTTTCTCAAGAAGGCCGTTGTTCATGAGCAGGATTTGGATACCTGGGAATTCGGAAAAGGAGCTCTGAGCGCGAATTATATTTTTTCGACAAACACTCCTCGGTGACCCGAGCGGGTGCAAACCCAGTTCTGGGCTGAAGGCGGCGCAAACGCTGGAATCGTCGAAAAAATATGGCTGAGCAGCGAAGAGCGACTTTTCCGAATATCTCGGCTGACATCACGAGGGGCTGTTGCCCAAAACCCATTCCGCTCACTGAAAAGAATTTTTGATCGGCGGTCTTTCTTTCCGAAAAATCGCCATCCTAGCTCAAATGCGGGACTTGCGGCCGTTTCGGTTCGCTACGAATGCTTCCCAAAAATTCTTTAATGTTCGCTCCAGGGATATGGGCAACAGCCCGACGAGCACTGAAGCAAAGGGACAACGGTGTTTTCTCGCGAAAAGCAGAATCTATTATGAAATCAAAAGGTTAGGAAAATCCCGCCAACAAAATTGAGGAAACTCCGGAACCGAGCTTGTGGAACCCAATCAGATACCCCTTGATTGTGCATCAAGAACCAACCGTTGATTGCGATCGGAAGGAGATGGGGATTGGAAATTGAGAGGGAAGAATTCTATTCCCTCGATTTCCGTTGAATCTCCATCTTCCTCAGCTCTTTCCGCATAATCTTACCCGTGGCAGTGAGGGGAAGCTCTTTGACGAACTCAATCTCCCGGGGGTATTCGTGAGCGGCCAATCGGACCTTGACGAAGCTCTTGATCTCTTCCTCTAAATCCGGACTGGGGGTCACCCATGGTTTGAGAACGATAAAGGCCTTCACAATCTCCGTCCGGACTTCATCGGGGCTTCCTATGACAGCGGCCATCCCCACCGCTGGATGCCTCATAAGGCAGTCTTCGATCTCGGCAGGCCCTATTCGGTAGCCCGCGCTCGTTATGACATCGTCCGTTCGCCCGACAAACCAGAAGTACCCGTCTTCGTCTTTGCGGGCCAGGTCTCCTGTGAGGCACCAGTCGCCGATATACTTCTCCTCCGTGGCCTTTTGGTTTTTCCAGTATTCCAAAAACATGACGGGATCCGGACGTTTGATAGCCACCTGTCCAGCAGTGCCTGGGGGCAGGCCTTTTCCCCCCTCATCCACGACTTCGACAACATGTCCAGGGACTGCTTTGCCCATGGAACCGGGCTTTATCTCCATAATCTCGGCACAGTTTGCGACCACCAGATTGACCTCTGTTTGACCGTAAAACTCATTGATGACCAAACCCATGGTCTCCTTTCCCCAGTCAAGGAGTTCCTCCCCCAGTGTCTCTCCGCCGCTGCCAATGCTTCGCATATGATAGTCGTAGCGGCTCCGGGGTTCCTTGACCTGCCGCATCATCTTGAGCGCTGTGGGAGGCATAAAGGCATTTCGTACCCCATACTGGGCGATCAGGTGAAATGCTTCCTCCGGGTTGAATTTCCGGGAACGATGGGCAAGAACTGGAATGCCATGATGCAGGCTGGGGAAGAGGGCATCGATGAGCCCTCCTATCCAAGCCCAATCCGCAGGGGTCCAGAAGAGATCATCCTCTCTGGGGAAGAAATTATGGGGAAATTCAACCCCCGGAAGGTGTCCCAGGAGAACTCGATGTGCATGCAGCGCTCCCTTGGGAGGACCGGTTGTTCCCGAAGTGTAGATGATCAACGCGGGGTCATCGGCCTTGGTTCTTACGGGCTTAAACTCACTTGATGCCTTTCCCACTGACTCCCAGAAATCTCTGACTTTCTCTCCCCTTCTTCCCCTCGTCACAATGACGGTTTTGAGATGGGGGAGCTTTTCCCGTATCGCCACTATCTTATCGAGGTTTGCCCCATCGGTGACGATCCCCTTGGCCTCGCTATTGGCCAACCTATATTCAAGGGCGTCGGGGCCGAAGAGGGTGAAAAGGGGGATTGCAATTGCCCCGATTTTGTAAACGGCTATATGGGAAATGGCCGTTTCGGGGCACTGGGGCAAGAGGATTCCCACCCGATCCCCGCGATCGATTCCAAAGGCTTGCAGGGCATTGGCGAATTTATCCGAGAGCTTTTTCAGATCCCAGAAGGTGAATTTCTCCACCCGGCCCTTCTCATCCTCAAAAATCAGGGCCAATCGGTAACGTTGATGCGCCCATTTATCGCATATATCTACCCCGATATTGTAAAACTCGGGAATCACCCACCGAAAGGATTGATATACATCGTCGTACGTTTTACCGGCTTTTAACATTTCTATCGCCTCCTCTTTCCTCCCTCTATCTGGCAACTACCGAGGAAATCCATGGAGTGGACTTGCCTCGGTGAGAGTCCGGAATAGATGGATTCTCCTAATACTTCGGTGAAGATTATAACTCTCAATTGCCATGCTGGCTATCGAAAAATGCGGATTTCGAGCGGCGTTTTATGATTCCCGCAGTCATGGGAGCGGGCGCATCGCATATGGAGTGACGGATCCTCTCCCCTTGCCTCCAGACGCAAAGAACATATTGATAGAAGGCATCGAGGAGGAGCTGTGGGGGAGGAAAGCCTGCCGGAAGTGACCCAGTGGAGGGACGAGAAACTCACCATTCTCAAGAAGGCTATTTATGAATGAGATACTAATGAAAGGCTAGGGCTTGTCATTAGTAATACTAGAGCTTAAAAAAACCGGAGTTTCCTGGATTTTAATAGGAGTATCTTTATAAGCGATCGATTTTATAGAATAAAGGATTTTTCAGAATATGATACTGCTGTTTCTTCGCTTCAATACCTCCAAAGTGACCCTTTCGGGGTTCGCAGGCGGGGAATACTTACCCCTTCCGGCCTCTGAAGGGCCGGCTTTCCCCTGCCTGGTCACCCTCGATGGGTACTCCACTTCTTCAGCAGATTACGCTCAGAAACACCAGTATCTCCCTGAAAAAAGTCCGGAAACTCCGGCTTAAAAAAAGCTTGACATTACTTATCAGGGTGTGCTATCGGAAAAGTTGCCGATGGTGCTCCTTATTACGAAAGAAGCAAATTCGTACAATAGGGGGAAGGAGGTGGGCGAGGGGGTCGCTCACAAGCATGGTTAACTAAAGCAAGGAGGTGCAAAGATGAAGATCAAAAGATCGGTTCGTTTAGGGATCCTGCTAGTGGTCCTGGCGGTAGCCCTTGTGGTGGTTGCACAGCCTCAAGGGGCCCTGGCTCAACAGACGTTCAAGCTGAAATTCCAGGCCACCTGGCCATCAGGGTCGACCCTGTTCACTCACTTCAAACAGCTTACGGACAACATCAGAAACATGTCCGGCGGCAGGCTCGACATTGAATGCCTTCCCGCAGGTGCTGTAGTGCCTGCCTTTGAGGTCCTGGACGCTGTGTCGAGAGGCGTCATCGACGGGGCTCATTGCTGGGCGGCTTACTGGGTCGGTAAAAACAAGGCCGCGGTCCTTATGACCGGGGGCCCGGGGGGAACCTTCGGGATG
>CAYFXP010000051.1:0-12127 GCA_964346935.1 uncultured Syntrophobacterales bacterium | reverse complement strand
CAGCGTCGTCGCCAATTCCCGCGGTAATGTCGGAGTCCCTCGGAGGCATTTTCCCCCGGATCCAGTTGATCAGGCCGAATTCGCCGATTTCCTTGAGTTCCACGGGTTTCTTACTTTCTAACTGCCCCGATACGTCGACCGCTCCTCAATTTCTTGTCTTCCAATGCAATCGGTAGGATATCATCCATGTGTTTGGCAAGCACGAAGTTTAGCTTTTTCCTTGCATATGGCGGAATCCCATCCAAATCCCCCTTATTCTGGTACGGAACAATAACTGTGCTTATCTTCCCCCTCATCGCTGCTAATGTCTTTTCCTTAATTCCACCAACGGCTAAAATCCTTCCCCGTAGCGTGATTTCACCCGTCATCGCCACGTCCTTCTTTACGGGAATATTCGTCAAAGCGGAGATGATGGAAATGGCCATGGTTGCGCCGGCCGACGGGCCGTCCTTGGGAATCGCCCCGGCGGGGACATGAACATGGATTTCCCTTTTGGCAAATAGGTCCTCCTTGATGCCCAGTTCCCTGGCCTTTGATCGAGCATACGTCAAGGCCGCTTGAGCCGATTCCTTCATTACATCTCCTAGGTGGCCTGTGAGTACCAACGATCCCTTTCCTTTAACCACTGAGGCCTCGACGCACAGCGTTTCGCCACCAGCTTGTGTCCAGGCCAGGCCTGTGCCGACGCCAACCTCGTTCTCCTCCCGCTCGCCTTCAGCCGGATATTTTGGAGGGCCCAAAAACTTATGAATATTTGCCGCCGTTACCTTGGCTGTTCCGGTTTCCCCCTCTGCAATTCTCCGGGCAACCTTTCGGCAGATGGAGGAGAGTTCCCGTTCCAGGTTTCGCAGGCCTGCTTCCCTCGTATATTGAGTGATGATTTGGAGAATGGCTTGGTCACTGATGTCTAGTGCGCCGCTGTCGATTCCGTTTTCCTCCAGTTGTCGGGCCAAAAGATATTTTCTGGCGATGTACAATTTCTCCTCCTGCGTATATCCGGGCAGGTTGATGACCTCCATTCGATCCTTCAAGGCAGATGGAATGGGGTCAGTTAGGTTGGCCGTAGTGATGAACATTACCTTGGATAGGTCGAAGGGCAGATTGAGGTAGTGGTCGCTGAAGGCATTGTTCTGTTCCGGATCCAACACCTCCAGGAGGGCAGCCGATGGGTCACCGCGAAAATCCGCCCCGATCTTATCCACTTCATCCATCATGAAGACGGGATTATTGGAGCCCGCTTGTTTTATGCCCTGGATAACTCTTCCCGGAAGCGCCCCCACGTAAGTCCTCCGATGACCCCGTATTTCAGCCTCATCCCGAATTCCTCCCAATGAGATCCTGATAAACTTTCTTCCCAAAGTCCTGGCTATGGATTTGCCCAGGGATGTTTTTCCCACTCCCGGGGGTCCCACAAAGCAGAGGATGGGGCCCTTCATCTGTTTCTTCAGCTTGTGAACGCTCAGGAATTCCACTATCCTTTCCTTGACCTTTTCCAGGTCGTAATGGTCCCCATCCAGTATTTGCTTGGCTTTCTTAATATCCTCGTTATCAGATGTGGAGATGTTCCATGGAACCTCCACGAGCCAATCGATATAGGTCCTGACTATGGAGGCTTCGGCCGCCTCCGGGTGCATCTGTTCCAGCCGTTGGAGCTGTTTATTTGCTTCCCTTTCCACCTCGTGAGGCATTTTAGCCTTCTTTATTCTGTCCCGGATATCCTTGATCTCTTCGGCCCTTTCATCGCCTTCGCCCAATTCATCTTTGATGGCCCTCATCTGTTCCCTGAGAAAATATTCCCTCTGAGTCTTGGATATTCCCTCCTTTGTTTGAGAACGGATCTTAGCCTGC
Source organism: uncultured Syntrophobacterales bacterium (assembly GCA_964346935.1). Lineage (GTDB taxonomy): Bacteria > Desulfobacterota > BSN033 > WVXP01. The sequence continues at coordinate 10,279 of CAYFXP010000051.1, read as the reverse complement.
ATTGCCAAGACCTCGATTTCTTGACCGAGGGCCTCATTAAGCTTCTTCAGGCGTTCGATAGGGTCGAGGGTTTCCAAGATCTCTTGAGCTCTTTCCACGCTTAGGCCCACATTGGAGGATACGAGGTCCGCCAATCTACCGGGCTCATCGATGCCATCGAGGATCAAAACCAAATCAGGCGAGAGGACTTTCCCGAAGGAGACAAGTTTCTCCAACTGTTCCTTTACGCCACGCAGCAATGCCTCGGTTTCCACGGTAATCTCAGCGGCCTGGGTTTCACCGATTTGATGAATCTTGACCAAGAAGGTCGGCCTCACTTGAGCGAATTCGGAGATCATTCCCTTGGCCAATCCCTGGACTAAGATTTTTAGCCTTCCATCGGCGAGCCTTTGCATCCTCATAACAATGGCTATGGTGCCCACACGGTACATCCCTTCCGGAGTTGGATCTTCTTCAGTTACATCCCTTTGGGCGACGAGAAAGATTAACCGTTCTCTGGAAAGGGCTTCCTCAACGGCATTGATGGATTTCTCCCTGCTGACGAAAAGGGGAAGAATCATATAGGGGAAGATTACGATCTCTCTGACGGGAAGCAGTGGCAGGACTTCGGGAATTTCCTCTTGGTGCATGTAAATCCCTTTCTTTAATGTATTGTAGAGTACCTCCCTCTATTTGACAAGGAATTTTTGAGGCCCTGATCCGCCGTCAAGGCATCATCTGCGGCGTTGCCTTCGATTGCTCCTCCTTGCGGCGTATTGCGCGATACGCCTCAGTCGTCGCTCCTCGCCGCCTTGCCTCTAATACCTTGCTGGTGATCATGAATACTCCATACCCTAGTGATTCCAGTTTTGATACCTAAATTAGACGGTCGATTTTGGGAGGGACGTCTGCCGGAGTTTAACGGTGGCTATGGCATGGAAGTTGCTGAAAAGATTACGTGATTTAGGGCGAAATAAATTCATATTGGTATGGTTTTTGCTTAATAAAATTACTTAACAATTCAGGCTACCTACTCTATGGAGAAGACCTAAATGAAAAAAAATAAGAAGAGGCTTTTGTGGGCAGCACTCCTCCTCCTTCTATTTCTGCCTCCATGTTATTATTTTAGGTCATCATTCGTTGAGCGAAAGGCTCAACTGGAGAGGGAAAGGTTATTGGTAAAGAAGCAAATAATCGAGCCCGCGCAACCCGCTGAGGGCGAAGAGGAGCAGATCGGGCCTGCGTTTCCCTCTGAGACTTTAGTGGAGGAGGCCGATACCACGCTCATCGAAGTCCCGGGTAAAACAGGGGTTTCAGAAGCGACCCTCGCCGAAAAGGCCCAAGAGGCTCGTCGCAAAGAACTGGAGGCGAGGATTCGAAAACTTGAAGGGGAGCTTTTTGCTAAGGATAAGAGGATTAAAGATTGGAAACATCGATGGGAGGAGAAGGGTAAGGAATTGGAGCGTTATAAGCGGGAGCTCATGGCCTTGAAAAAGGAGATTGCCCTTAGGGAGCGAAAGCCCGCAGCGCAAAGGCCTCCGGCGCGGCGTGAGGAAATAGCTGAGCTCGAGGTTAGGGAAAAAGGGGTGGTGCCACCGTTGATGACGGTGGCCTTGGAGGAATGCGAGGGCGTTCCCATATCCCATCGAGATTTAACCCTTATCCTCTGTAAAGGGTTGCATCTCGGGTCGAATTTGAGCTATGATCAGGCCGTTGTGGGTTTAAACGGGCTTGGCATTGCACCTACCGCTGGATGGAACCGAGGGAATCCCTCGTTTCCAATCGGTGCGGATGAATTGGACGAGATACTTAGCAGGGTGGAAAAGGCTGTGTCCATCGGGTTGGCGGCGGTTGATCATCGGCAATTGATGGCGGGGTTGAAGCACTACTGCAAACGGGAGAAGGCTCGGGTGATTGGGGCCCCACAATGTGAGGGGCCCATGGCGACCGAATGCGTTGGGATTGAGATTACCCACTGCGATTTCGCGATTTATATTGCCAAGGTTTTGGAGATGGGAGAGGCTTTAAATTGCGATCAGTCCTTTGTGGCATTGACCGCGCTCGGCATTTCCCCGAGGGGAGGATGGAGGGTTGACGATCCGTATGCTCTTATTACTCAAAGGGAGATAGAAGAGGTCCGTTGTTCGGTTCGAGAGGCGTACCGGAAGGGCTGTATCGGAACGGACCAGCTCGCTTTGGTTGCCTCCGTAAACGACTACTGCCTGTGGCTCAGGATGAACATAAGGGTCGTGGGGGAGGCCAGCGTTGCGGAGGCGGTAGCCCAAACGGATTATCAAGGAGGGATGATTCCAAAGGGCGGACAAGTAGCCAGCGCCCCTCAATAATAGGGCGCAATGGTTAATCCATACAGGGAAGAACGGGGCAAAATGGGGGGAACGGGGGTTTGAGATCTGTTTTCTTCGGTTTGATAGTAATATCATTTCTCGGTATCCCGCGTATGATGTGCGCGGCGATTCGGCTTGGTCCATTGAACATCACACCCTATGTTAGCGCCTCTGGCACATACACGGATAATGCCTTTCTTACGAAGCGCAATAAGAAGGCGGACTTCTATTACTCCGTCCTGCCGGGAGTTAAGTTGAACGTAAGACCCATCGGACGACACGGTTTCTACCTCAACTATGATGCGGATTATGCCCGATATGATACCTACGGTGAAGCCGACTACTTCGTCCAGTCCGCCGATGCGGCGCTCGATTTAGACTTGCCCAAGACGCTCAGGCTGAAGCTCGGTGATAAAATCGTGAGTGGGGCCGATCCCCCCGATTTCGAGGATGATAGGACCGCCCCGTATATTTCCAACATAGCCCGGGTTGAGGCCTCTTGCACCTTTTTCGATCGCGTTGGTCTCGGCGTGAACTACGCCCATGAGCTCAAGGATTACTACAGACATCGCACTGATGAGGTCGACAATTTCGACACGAACACCGTCGGCGGAACCCTCCGGTTTCGTATTTTGGCGAGAACGTCCATGCTCTTGGAATATACCTATTCGGCCACGGATTACCGAAAGGGTAGGACCACGGAGAATAACTACTCCAACGTAATTAATTCCGGGATCACGTGGAACATCACCGCGAAGAGCAGGGGTGCCGTGAGGGGAGGGTATGTTGTAAAGGAATACTATGCCCTCGACCGAACGGAGGATGCCGTATACGTATCCGCCGACGTCTCCCACGAATTAACGAGTCGAACCATCCTTACCCTGAGCGGAATCCGAAGCGTTTTTGACACCTCTGAAGCGGATAATAATATCCGCTATAGTTCCAGCTACCTCTCGAATCAAGTTACGGCCAGCTTGCGACATACCTACCGGAAACTTACTGGAAGCATCGGAGGGGACTATATCTACGATCGGTATCTATACGATGATCTTGCTGCCGGTGAAAGAAGGAAGGATAATGTTTGGAGGGGATGGGTCGGGATTGACTATCAAATGCAGAGGTGGATAAAATTGGGGATAAAATACCGTTATACGAACCTTGATTCCAATTTTGATATCGAAGATTACGTCGAGAATCTCATCTCCTTTTTTGTAACTCTGAGCCTATAGAAGGGTTTCATCCTTATAACCGAGAGGGTATTGTTGGGCGCAAGATCGTGGCCAAGTTTTGAGCATCGGGGTATTCCATGCGCTTAAAGACGATCCCCATAATGCTTACAATGGCCTTTTTCCTCTTATTGGCCTTTTCCACTCCCAAGGGAGCTCAAGTGATAGCATCCCCAAAGGGGGATTACGGCATCGTGGTGCAATTGATTGAGAGGTGGGAAGCCGAGATGGAGCGGAGGGGGTTAGAATACTACCTTTCCCGTTACGGAAGCTCTTCGCAAGAAGCGGGGAATATGAGGGGGAAGAAGGGGAATTCCGGAGGGGTGGATATTACCATAGAGGATGTGAGGGTTTTTGGACGAGACGATGGAATCATCACCACCACGTTCTTGCGCAGGGCCAATTCAAGAGATTTCCAGGATGTTGGGGTGGGGGTGCTCAGTTTTAAGCGAGAAAAGGGCAGGTGGAAGGTTGATGGGGAAGAGTGGTATCCCATATCGGCGGATGCCTTGCTCAAGGGCAAGGCATATACCGTAAACATTGGGCCGGACAATGCCCCCCGGATAACCATCCATAGTGCGGTGAGAAGACGGCAGAACAAGGGGAAAATTTCGGAAAAAAAGGTTGCAACTCCGGAAAAAAGGGTTGCCGTAAGGAAGAAGGTATCCGGAAATCCCGACGTCGGGGAATACACCATAGGGGCTGGGGATGTTGTCCTCATCAACGTCTGGGGACACGAGGATCTGAGCAGAGAGGTGGTGGTTTCTGAGAAGGGGGCGTTTTCCTTTCCCCTTATTGGAGGAGTTGAGGCGGCTGGCCTTACCGTCAAAGAGTTGGAAGCCAAGCTTGTGCGTTTGCTTTCCGCTGGATACCTCGTCAATCCCTATGTCAGCGTGCGCGTTAAGGGGTATAAGAGCAAGACGGTTTATGTGCTGGGGGAGGTGAGGTCCCCGGGAACTTACTCCCTGGATAAGGAGACCACCCTCCTTGAGATCATCTCGAGGGCGGGAGGGGTATCCGATGGTGCGGGATGGATTATCGAAGTCGTCCGGCCATCGGGAAGATTGCCCGATAAGCCAATAACCCCCGATGAGGCGGATAAGGAGGATATCATCCGTGTGGACCTCGAGGGGCTCTTGGGAGGAAGGCCAGAGGATAACATCGGAATCGAGGGCGGGGATACCATCTTCATTCCCAAGGGTGCATACTACTTTATCTTCGGGGAGGTGAAAAATCCGGGCAGCTATAAACTGAGGCGGGATACCACAGTATTAAAGGCCGTTATCATGGCCGGAGGGTTTACGGATAAAGCGTCCAAGAGAAGGATTAAAATCAGACGCGAGAAGGGAGGGAAGACCGTTAAGGTTCGTGTCAAATTGGACGATCCGGTTCTGGCCCAGGATACCATCATTGTGCCTGAGAGTTTTTTTTGAGATGTCCTACGTCATAGAAACATTCAACCTGACCAAGAGATACCCCCAGATCAAAAGCTACCACGAAATCATCATACACCCATTCCAAAAAAGGGAAATCACGGCCCTGGATGGCATCAATATTCGGGTCAAGAGGGGAGAGGTGTTCGGCCTTTTGGGGCCCAACGGTGCGGGAAAGACGACCCTTATTAAGACCCTGTGCACCGTGCTCTTGCCCAATGAAGGGACGGCCCTCGTGAACGGCTATGACATCGTGAGGGAGGAAAAGGAGGTCAAGGAGTCCATTGGTTACGTGGTAAATGACGAGAGAAGCTTCTACTGGAGGCTAACGGGCAAGCGAAACCTGGAGTTTTTCGCCATATTGAACAACCTTTCGCCCAATCGGGCGAAGCGAAGGATAGAGGAGGTGCTCCGACTGGTCGGCCTGGAGACCAACGGAGACAAGAGGGTGAAGGATTACTCAACGGGGATGAAACAGAAGCTCGCCATCGCCAGGGGGATGCTATCCGATCCTGAGGTCTTATTCTTGGATGAGCCCACGAGAAGCTTGGATCCCATGATCGCCAGAAGCCTGAGGGAGTTTATCAGGACGAGTATCGTCGAGGAAGGGGGAAAAACCGTTTTCCTCTCCACCCATAATCTGGCTGAGGCTGAGGTTTTGTGCGACAGGTTAGCCATCATCGACGGGGGTAGAATCAAGGCTTGTGGAACTCTGGAGGAGATGAAGGCCGTTTTGAATGAGCGGAAGCGATATCTGATTGAACTGGAAAAGCCTGCTCGGGGATTCATGGAGGGATTGAAGGATGTTTATCCCTTTGAGGTGAAGGGGACCTTGCCGGGAGGGGGAATTGCCATCGAGGTGCTCGTGGATGAGCGGTGGAGAGTATCCCAGGTCATCGAGGCCATCGTGAGCCGTGGGGGAAAGGTCGTGGTGTGTTCACCTATGGGGAGGACCCTGGAGGAGATCTTCTCCCGAGTAACCTCACATCGTGCGTCTGGTGAGGGAGTTGAGGGGGAGCAGGTTTAGATGCTCTACCATTTGAGAAAACCGCTGGTCTTTGTTATGAGGGATTTCGGCGATGCTGCAAGCTACAAGCTGTCGTTTTTGATGCAGTTCGCTGGGATCTTTTTCTCCACCCTCACCTTTTTCTTTCTCTCCCGTCTGTTCCGAGGTGTAGTAGTTCCCTATCTCCAGCCCTATGGAGGTGACTACTTTTCATTCGTATTAATTGGGATCGCCTTCTCGGGGTACATCGGCGTTGCCCAGCATAGCATCGCCGGAACGATCAGCAGCGCGCAGGAGATGGGCACCTTGGAGGCGTTAATGGTTACACAGACTGGTATCCCGACAATCCTCTTCTCCTCATCCTTGTCGAGCTTCGTCTGGACAACCCTCCGGGTCTTGGTCTATCTCATACTGGGCGTGGCGGTCTTCGGATTGGACATGGGGGAGGCAAACATCCCGGCGGCAGTGTTAATCCTATTGCTCAGTATTACCTCGCTGGGCGGCTTCGGGATCATCTCGGCCAGTTTTATCATGGCGTTCAAGAAAGGAGACCCTCTGGGCTGGGTCTTCTCGGGCCTTTCGGGGTTTCTGGGCGGAGTTATCTATCCCATTGAGGTCTTTCCGGGCTGGCTGCAAAAATGTTCCTACCTTCTGCCCATCACGCATTCCTTGATGGGGATGAGATTTGCCCTTTTGCAAGGATATTCCACAAAGGCCCTCCTCCCCTATATCCTCGCCTTGATGCTCTTCACCGCGATTATGCTCCCGTTCAGCCTTCTTCTCTTCCAGAAGGCCGTGAGGAAGGCCAAGATGGACGGGAGCTTGACCCAGTACTGATAACGAGATCTCGCCCCTCGGGCTCAATCACTGGTGTTGCAGTTCTGCAGTTCCGTGGCGGGTGCAATTAGGTGATGATCCGCATCGCGAGGCTGAGGCCTCTGTTCTTGAAATGGCGATAGCGGTCGGATGGTTTAAAGGTGGCATGGAGGAATATTCTGAAAGGGATATACTTGTCTGCTGTAAACCGATAGAGAAGAATGGAAACCGCCTCCATCAGGAAGATCACTCCGAAGAAGCGATTGATGAAACGCCAGAATGGACGCTCGAGATGGATGATGTGATCGGCTCTCCCCAGGTCAACTACCTTTCCGAGGATCTGGCCCGGCGAAGCGGGTGGATCGAGCGTTATCTCGTTGTCTCCCTTCGTTATAAATCTGATAGTATCGCCTTTTCTCAGTACCCACAACACCCTGTGGGTTACATATATGTCGTCCTTCCGGAAGGTGATGATATCCCCAATGGAAAGTTCCTTGGGGTCGCATTTTCTGACGTAAATGGGATCACCCTCCATGATCAAGGGGTACATGCTCCTTCCTGACACTTTTAATATGATCTTCTTCCCCTTGCCGAGCCGTGCCAATATTAAATGATGGATTATCCTTCGATATCGAAAATCTTTCATAGCGGTTTGCGACATTATTCTTGAAGGATGACACATGGGGCAGCCGTTCGACAGTTCCCCCCACCTAATAAGACGGAATCACAAGCGGCGGCTAAGGTCTCGACCTCTTTTCGGTAGATGATCTTCGGCTTCTCGTATTTTTTCTTCTTTTTTTCCTTTTTCATTTGCTGTCTTCCTTTCTAATTTGATGAACGGCCTTCGAGTTTGATCCTCTAGTGCGGCCCGTTCTCGCTTATCATCGGTGATGATTTTGATTACGCCTGCCAAGAGACAGTTCGCCCGGGAGGGTCCCAAGAGATCCCCGGTCTCCATCCATGCAAGGGCCGGGCATCGGTTGCAATACCTGATCGATTCGCATTGCTTGCATTCGCGGAGGTCTGATAGGGTGATGGATTTGATCTTAGAGAAGACGGGGGAATGTTGAATTTCGGAGAGGGAATGTTCTCTCAGATTTCCTCCGCTCTCTTTGAACCCGGAGCACGGATATACATCTCCATAGGGAGAGATGGAAAAAGCATTCACGCCGGCAGAACAGGAGAGATAGTCCTCTCGGGGAGGGCCACCCTTCTTCGTTTCCTGGACTTCGGGGTAGAGAAGGGAATAGAGCTCTTTTTGATCAAGGCGACGCGTGCAGGGCTCTGTAGATCCATCCATCTTTGGAATAACGACCGGATCATAGAGGAATTCGGAACCAATCTCCTGGGCCAGTTGTTTCATCCTTCCAAATTCGGTTGCATTCCCTTTCATCAGCAGGCTCTTGACGATGGTTCGGAGGCCTCTTTGATTGAGAAGTCCTAATGCATTTACGCTCCGTTCAAAGGAACCCGGGCATGCAGTAAACTCATCATGGGTTTCCGCTCTTGAACCGTAGAGGCTGATCTCAACCGTTAATGGCTGCAGGTCCCTCATTTCGTCTGCTCCTGCCTCGTCGATGAGGGTCCCATTGGTGAGGAGCCTCAGGGCGAATCCCTTCTTCCTCGCCTCCCGAGCGACCTCGAAGAAATCTTCTCGCGTGAGAATCTCCCCCCCGCTGAAAATGACATAGAGGGTTCCCCTCTCCTTCAAGGTATCCAGGATGTGAGCAATCTCCCCTGAGGTGAGTTCCTCCTTGGCTTTCTGGGGGACCACATAACAGTGGGGGCACCGGAGGTTACAATGGTAGGTCAGTTCCCAGTGAACGGTAAAGGGGATGAGCATCTCCTGGGTCTTTTTGACGATTCTCGAATAAGGGTCAGTATACCTTCCCATCCTTATTCCTTTTTTTCCCCTCCCCTAACGAATTCCATCATCTTTTTCGCCACTAGGTCACTCGTGAATTCGACGGCGTCTTTGAGGGCCGTTTGGTAGGAGACATCAAATTCTTGCGTAAGGATCTCCACGATCTTCCCGATGCTCCTTCTTCCATCGGCCAAATCCCAGATTCGGCAGCCCACGGAGTTCAGAACATTGACCATCTGTTCGGAGGGAACAATGATTACTGCCTCCCCATCGATAATCTGTGAAGCAGTGGAAGGGGATTTAATGGGTATTTTATTTTCCATGTCTGCAACCTCTATTTCTAGCATTTTTTATGCCAATTTTACCGAGACCCCATCGATGCGGGGCCAAAAGGATTGGTCCCTCGTGAAACGGAGTTCGTAAAAGGGCACCCCTTTGACGAGCTGTGAGAACCTGTCCAGGAGGGCATCCGGCCGAATGAGCTCCGTTGGCAGATGGGGGAAGGTGATCACATCTGCAATACCTTGGGCGGGGTCACATTTTTTCATTGCTATATGATCGGCCTGTATGAGCTTGAATACCGCTCTGAGGGGGTAAGGGCGGTTTTCCCTCTTCCCCCGCTGGAAATCTCCCCAGGGAGGTGTTGGATGGACCCAGTGTGACTTCTCAGTCGGCCGGATGAAGACGAGCTCATCGCTCAGGATGGTGTGCCCCGCTGACAGGTTGGCCACCGTGGTCTTTCCGCTTCCTGAAGGTCCGAAGAAGACGTAAACCTCCCCCTCCTTTAGGACGGCTACGGCATGGAGGACGAGCCCATTTCCGTCGCGGAGGTGGAGGAAAATAAACAGATAGCGCAGGAAGACCTTGAGGGTAAACAGGAGCCATTTGGGCATGGTGTAAAGGTTCCCTCTCCCCTTGACCAGGTCGATAGCCCCCTCAAAAGAGGTGTCCGAGATGCTCATGCCTCGCTCGTCGAAGATTACGGAAGGACCGTCGGAACGCGTCTGGGAAATGGAATCGACGATGTGTGCCTCAATCACTGCCCTCGGTTCCCCATTGGATAGAAATCCCCGATAGGATTGAGCTATGTGCGTGAAAAAAAGGGGGTCGCTCATTCTGAGGGAAATAGGATGTTGAGCGACCTCCAGTTTCAATTCGTTTTTCAAAATGAAAGATACCCCCTCTTCAAAGGGAATCCATTAGGATTATGACCGAAAACCGCCACCTCGTCAAGGAATCACTATCTCCTGCCTGGTGCCTACTCCTTTCGGAGTGATGCGCTGAGCCCGTCTATAAATCACTGCCTACTGCTTACTCCTTACCCCTGGTGCCTGCTGCGTACTGCCTACTGCTTATTCATGGCTTTCTTTTCCTCGCGAGGCAGTGGGTCCAGGCGAGGGGGCTTATGAGGAGCAACAGGGCCAGGCAGATGACGAGGGTGCGGTTGAGCTCAAGCGCTGCGATGGCCACGATCGGTGTGATGGCGATCCGGGTCAGGGTCCGGATGTTTTGGTGTTCCTTGATCCACCGGGCCGCCGGAGGGCTTGTGGTGTAGTAACCCTGGACCAGGTATCTGCCTATGGGGTTTGTTGTAAGCCACCGGTCCCTGA
>CAYFXP010000050.1:0-2997 GCA_964346935.1 uncultured Syntrophobacterales bacterium | reverse complement strand
GCTCAAGGCAGAGCAGCAATGATCTTCCGGTATTCTTCCTCCGTGTAAGCGCGAAAGGTCTCAGTGCGGACGGAACCTGCCGACGCAATAGCCAGTATTGTCCTGGTATATGTTTCATCACTCGGAGCTTCGCTTATGACCACTCCGTCATACTGGCCCATTGTGAGGTAGAAGGCTTTCAGCTCACCTCCTGCTGCTTTAACGGCCTCCTTGACCCTGTCGAGCCGGGCGGGACTCTCCTTGATTTTCTCTATGCCTTGTTGGGTAAAGTGGAATAGCGTGATGTATGTGGGCATCGTACTACCTCCTTTCGTGGCCTTCGGGCGTTACTATATCGTTTTATCCACCTATTATCATAAATGAAGAAAAATGAAAACCCAGGCCTAGATTTCATCGCGAACGTCGGCTGGGCGCGGGCAAATCATTAGTGGTAACTTTAGATGGGAGGTTAGAGAGTATCCCTATGTGTTCAGTCTGCGATCCCAATCAAAATCTTTTGCTGTAACGGTATGTTCCATTCGTTGAATGCGACGCTCTAAGTTCTCATATCTCCTTTTCAGCCGATCGATGGCCCCTTTTCTTGAATACATATAGCTGTTATAGAATTCCTGCTGATCCTCGCTTTCGATGGGGATTACCGGTTCGGGTTTCATCAGGAGAGCTGCAATGAAGTATAACGCCATAATCGGCCAGAATCCGCTGAAAAAAAGCGCGATGAGCACGATGGCCCGTGTCCAAAAGACCGAGAAATCAAAATATTCGGCAATCCCCCTGCACACACCGAGTACAACGCCTTTGCGGGAACGATACAGGCCACCGCGAAGAATCCTTTCAAATCGTTTCATGATTCACTGTCCTTTCCCTTGGAATCCAGGATAATGGTCTCCAGGGCCTCCACGCGCTCCTCCATTCGCGATAGTCCCTGATATATCTCTTGAATCATCCCGGTTTCGTCGGCATCAAGTTTCTGGCCTTTACGGGAAAATCCTCCCCGTATAATCTTGATGGCCATGAGGATGGTACTGCCGATAATGGCCAATGCCAGGACGATACCCCCGAAAACGATAGCGACAACGAGAACACTATGCATGGTTGAACCTACTCCCCCCAGTGCTTTGTGGGACACCCTTCAATTCTGTACAAACCGGGAAAATGGCCCTTTCCGGTGACGAAGCTGTTTCTCTCAAAGAGCGGAATCCGAACCAATTCACCTCCCTGCCATTCCTCATAGCAGTATAGAATTGATTAAGAGGTATATCAATGGTCAAAATTCTATTGCGTCCGAGCATTCTTGCCCTTCTTCACAAGGGAGGATTTCAGGCTTTGCAGTTCCCTTTCTATCTCGTCGTCAACGGCAAGGGTATCCAGCTCTGTCTCCAGGGTAGGCTTTCTCCCAAAATTCACCAAATCAGCCTCCGCTTCCATTCTTTCGATTCGGTTCTCCAGTTCCTCGAACTTGATGACGGCTTCAGCGCTATTCATGCGACGAATTTCCTGCTGGGCGCGTTTCTTCCTGTTGGCATGAATATGTCGCTGTACCAAGACGCGCTGTCTTTCTCGCGCGGTCCCGAGTTTCTCTTCAAGTTGCCGTATGTCGTCCTGATACTGTGCAACCAGACTTTCGCATTCCTCCAACTCCCTCTTCAGAGCATCCGATCGGTCGTTATACCCCCGCTTTTCCACCAGCGCTTCCCGGGCGAGATCATCTCGGCCTTTGTTCACCGCAAGCTCAGCCCTCTCCCTCCACTGTTTCTCCCGGGACTGAGCTTCCTCCAGCTGGCGCTCAATCTTCTTGCCGTCCGCCATAACCCCGGCGCACGACGCCTTAATCTCAACCAACGTATCCTCCATCTCCCGGATCATAAGCTTGATCAGCTTCTCCGGATCTTCCGCCTTATCCAACATGGCGTTAATGTTGGCGCTGATTATATCGCGAAAGCGTGTGAAAATTCCCATCGTAGTACCTCCATCCTTTTGGTTTCGGTACCTTAAAATCGCAGAAATCGTGCCAAAGCTAACAAATCATCAAAAGCTGTAAGATTTCAAGGAGTTTTGAACTTGACAGAACGTGGAATTAATGGTATATTTTACCAAATAATAGTAAAATAAGCTACTAGATTGGATTTTTTGCCATGAAAAGCGTAAGACGTCCTCCAATAGGGCCGCCCCGGCCACGATCACTTGTGGAACCGCTCGAGGCCCTCGGGCAGTCCGAAGCATTCCTTGAGTTTGAGGAACGCCTCTCCCGGGTTTCCCCCGTCGATCGACCTGTGCTTCTCGTGGGCGAACGGGGGACGGGGAAGGAACTGGCTGCACGGAGATTGCATTTTCTTTCCACCAGATGGGAAGGCCCACTGGTGGCGCTGAATTGTTCAGCCCTTACCCCCTCCCTTATTGAATCAGAACTATTCGGCTATGAAAGAGGGGCATTTACGGGAGCTGAAAAGCGACGGGCCGGCCGATTTGAAGCCGCTGATGGAGGCACCCTCTTCCTGGACGAAATTGGCAATATCCCCATGGAAGTGCAGGAGAAGATACTGCGCGTCGTGGAGTACGGCACATTTGAACGGGTTGGGGGTTCAGCAGCTGTCGAGGTAGACGTGCGAATTATCGCTGCAACGAACGCCGACCTGGTGGCTCTCGCAGAGGAAGGCCAATTCAAACAGGACCTACTCGATCGGCTATCCTTTGAAGTACTTTTCTTGCCACCCCTCAGGGAACGAAAAGAGGATATCCTTCTGTTGGCCAACCATTTTGCGGGAAGAATGGCCTTTGAACTGGGCCGGAAAGAAATACCTCAATTCAGCGAGGAAGCCATTGCGGCACTGGAGAGTTATCCCTGGCCGGGTAATGTCCGTGAGCTGAAAAACCTGGTTGAGCGAGCGGTATATAGATCGGATTCAGCGTTGATCACGGATATTGACTTCAACCCATTTCGCCCTCCCCATCGGCAAGATCGACTGCCTATGAAGGGACATCTCGCGCTCGAAGCCGGCG
>CAYFXP010000049.1:0-4589 GCA_964346935.1 uncultured Syntrophobacterales bacterium | reverse complement strand
CCACGGTACGCATGTCTCCAATGATTCCGTAGTTTTCAATTGGGAGATATGGCATAGGCGCTTCTCCTTAGGGCACCACTTTTATGGTACGAGTGGGTACCCCGCATTCTTCCAACCATCAACGCCTCCGCCGAGCACCTTTACGTTATCGTACCCTTTTTGCAAATACTTTGCCGCCTGACCAGCAGCAGTCGCCTCCTGAGTTCAGGCACAGTAGAAGATGATCTCTTGGCCCTTCGACAATGAGGGAAGTCTCGATTTGAATTCCGTCAGCCAAATGGCCCCTTCTAGATGAAGCCTCTTACATTTCTCATCATCCTCATATGCGCAAACGAGCAGTGCCGAGCCCGAAGTCATCTTTTGCCTCACCTCTTCTGGAGAAATACGGATGGGTTCTGCCATTTCTTTACCTCCTTTCCTATTTAGTTACATCAGCTTGACCCTTTTTGTTGCACCTAAACGCCTTGCGTCCTTCAAGTGTAGCGTAACAACTAATTATCTTCCTTTTCAAGTTCATGGCAATTACAGATTCCATACTTTGTCTCCCATTTGTCAGGGATACTGGGGCAGGAATCCTTAATTTGATGAAATGAAAGCCGGAGATAATCGGTCCACGTGGGAATTAATCTGTGTTAGGACGAAGCAGGCATAACGCCCGAAAAGAGGCCGGAATTTCCTGGATTTTAATAGGAGTATCTTTATAAGTAATCGATTTTATAGAATAAGGGATTTTTTAGAATGTGATACTGCTGTTTCTTCGCTTCAATACCTCCAAAGTGACCCTTTCGGGGTTCGCAGACGGGGAATACTTACTCCTTCCGGCCTCTAAAGGGCCGGCTTTCCCCTTCCTGCTCACCCTCGATGGGTAACCCCACTTCTCCGGCAGATTACGCTCAGAAACAACAGTATCCCCCTGAAAAAAGTCCGGAAACTCCGATAAAAGAGGCTATTGACAATATCGATTTTTTTTTGTTAATGATGAATTTCAATTCAAAAAATGAATAAGGATTTTTAAAATTGGCTCAAAAGCTCAGCCGGAAGAGAAAGGAATATTTGACCCGCAGGGCCAATATCCTGTCGGCGGCCGAAAAGGTTTTCGCGGCCAAGGGGTTCTACGGCTCCTCCATGGATGAGATTGCCAAGAGGGCGGAGTTCGGAACTGGAAGCCTCTATAAGTACTTCAAGGGGAAGAGGGATCTCTATTTTTCCCTCATCGATGAGAAGGTTGAGGAGATAACGCGCTTGGTAAGGGCCGAGCTGCGGAAAGATAAACTTCTCACTGATAAGGTGGGATCGATGCTCCATCTACAGCTTACCTTCATCCAGAGGAACAGGGATTTCTTTAAGATCTATATTTCCGAGCGGAGCCGTTTCGAGTGGACCATAAAGGATGATTTGGGAAAGGGGGTTCACGATAAATTTCTGGCCTATATCGGCAACCTGGAGGAGGTTATGCGCGACGGCATAGAGAGGGGCCAATTCAGGGAGATGGATCCGCGGGATATGGCCCACGGGTTTGTGGGAATCGTTAATTCATTCGTCTTCGAGTGGCTCATGAGCCCGAGAGGGTATTCCCTGGTTTCAAAGGGCCCCATTATTATGGACATTTTCTTTAAGGGTGTTCAAAGTCCGACGAAGAGGAGGTAGCCATGGAGAGGAAAATTATGGTCTTGTGCTTGTTTCTTTTGACGATATCTGGGTGGGCCTTTGGGGGGGAGGAGGCCAAGGAGTTGAGCTTAAACGAGGCGGTGGAGATAGCCCTGGAGAGAAGCGCCTCTCTGCACGCAGCCGGCGAGGGCATAAAGGGGGCGGACTACTTAAGAAAGTCGGCCCTTGCCGATTTTTTCCCTACCTTTCGTACCGAATACGGGTTCACCTACCTGAACACCGCACCTTTTTTCACCACCGCAACGGGGATAAGGGTCACAGTTGGTGCGCGATCCAACTACGGTTGGGAGACCGGTTTGGATCAACCACTTTTTAGGGGAGGTGCCATTTACTGGTCCTACCGATTGGCCAAACTGGGGGTCGATCTATCCAAGGTGTTTTTTGAGCTCGTCAAGCAGGATTTGGTCCTTCAGGTGAAGGAGGCCTATTTCAATATCCTCAAGGCCGAGAAGATTCGGCAGGTTGCCCTGCGGTCGGTTGAACAACTGGAAGCCGGGGTGAAGGTTGGCAAGGCCTTCTATGATGTGGGCATCATCCCCAAGAACGACCTGCTCCAGACCCAGGTGGAGCTGGCCCAGGCGAAGCAAGACCTCACCAGTGCAGAGGTGGAGCTGGCCGTCGCAAAGGCGACCATCAATACGCTTTTGCGGAGGGATGTGCGGATGGAGGTGGAGGTGGAGGACATCCTGGAGTATCGGCCCATGGAGATTCCCTTTGGAGAATGTTTGGAGAGGGCCCGCAAGAACCGGCCTGAACTGCAGGAGGCGGAGCTCAACGTGAAGACAGCGAAAAGGGAGGTTCAGCTTGCAAGAAGTAACTATTTTCCCAACCTCGGCTTGTCTTTCAACTACGAGAGGGTGGGGGATGATCCGGGCGTCTCGGGGAGCAAATTTGAGGATAAGGATAGCTGGAATATTAATGCCTACGCCCGATGGACATTTTGGCAGTGGGGAAAGAAGAGACAACTGGTGCGGGAGAAAAAGACCAAGCTTATCCAGGCAAAGGATACGATGGTCGAGGTTGAGGATGCTATTTCCCTGGAGGTGAAGGATGCTTACCTGAGGTTGCGAGAGGCCCGGGACAAGATCGGTGTGGCGGAGGTGGCCGTCGAGCAAGCCGAGGAGAACTTCAGGATAAACACGGAAAGGTTTAAAGAACAGGTGGCCACTACCACCGAAGTCCTGGATGCCCAAACGCTCCTCACCCAGGCGAAGAGCAACTATTTCAATGCGCTGAGCGATTATAATATTGCGTGGGCGAGGTTGGACCGGGCCATGGGAATAACAACGTACTAAAGGGTGTCGAGGATATTGGGAAAGTTGCGGTTGCCGGTTTCACTATTCATACAGGAGTTGTTTTTTCCTTTAGAATAGACATCAAGGGGATAATTTGGCATAATTTCTGCTAATACACCAATTAAATAGATTCAGTGTGACCATATCTCGGTATCTTTACGAATTGAGAGGTATCCCTTTGCCATCATTTGCCTTATATCGTGTTGACATATCACAGGGGTATATGCTAAAAACACAGGAAAGGAAGGATGGCTGGGTACGGGAATAAAAGGCTTTGCCCTTTCGGTTCAGCTGGACTTCTCGGGATCATTCTGCTTGTGATCATCTTCTGTCTAAACTGCATTGATTCCCCGTGCTACGGGGGAATATACCGGTACATCGATGAGAATGGGGATTATCACTTTACCAACTGTCCCAGAGATCCCAGGTATGAATTTTACATTCGGGAGGAGGATGATTCGCGAACTGTACGTGTCGATCCGGATCAATACGATCACATGATCGAGGAATTTTCCAGCAAATATGGCGTTGACTCCGCTCTCGTCAAGGCCGTCATACAGGCCGAATCGGGGTTTAATTCCTATGCCGTTTCCCGGAAGGGTGCTAAGGGGCTGATGCAGTTGATGCCCCAAACTGCAATGCAATGGAGGGTGGTCGATGTCTTCGACCCGAGGCAAAACATAGAGGGGGGTGTGAAACATCTGAAGCACCTACTTCAAACCTTCGGAAACGACTTGATGCTTTCCATAGCGGCGTATAATGCGGGAAAGGAAGCCGTTGTTCAAAATTACTCAATCCCTCCCTATGATGAGACGCAAAACTATGTTAGGAAAGTCCTCCGATACTATGAAAGTTATAAGCATTAAGAAGGAAGAGCCGAGAGCACGTGAAAAGAGGGTGATTTGGAATCTTCCCAATGCGCTCACTATCGGGCGCATAATGGCCATTCCTCTCATCGTTTTTTTGCTCTTTTATCCCGGAAAGCTCGTCAGCTTTGTCGCAGCCATCATTTTTCTCTTTGCGGCCATTACCGACGGATTGGATGGGTATATCGCCCGGAGGCAGAATGTCGTTACTACCCTCGGGAAATTCCTGGATCCCCTGGCAGACAAGTTACTGGTAATAACATCCCTCATCATGCTCATTCATCTTGGACGGGTTCCGGCGTGGATCGTTGCGATCATAGCGGGCAGGGAGATGGCGATCACGGGGTTGAGGACCATCGCCATCAACGAGGGGATCATCATATCGGCCAGCCAATTGGGGAAGTATAAAACCCTGCTTCAGGTCATAGCTACGACCACCTTAATCGGCCACTACTCATACTATTCTATCGACCTCCATAATGTCGGGATAATCTTCTTGTGGGCGGCCTTAGTCTTGACCGTGTGGTCGGGGCTGGAGTATTTCAGGCGATTTTTCCGACAGTGGGGTACGATTCCCAAAGCGGTTGACAAGAAAAGGGAGATGGTTTAACTTTTAGTATCGCTGCGGGAATAGCTCAGTCGGTAGAGCACAACCTTGCCAAGGTTGGGGTCGCGGGTTCAAGTCCCGTTTCCCGCTCCATGGCGGCGTAGCCAAGTGGGAAGGCGACGGTCTGCAAAACCGTTATTCACCGGTTCAAAT
>CAYFXP010000048.1:0-18529 GCA_964346935.1 uncultured Syntrophobacterales bacterium | reverse complement strand
GAGAATATTTTTCCAGTAAAAATGGCGATGGATTTTCCCCCTGCATTTCTTCCGCGCATATCTGATCCAGCGTCTTAAGTGCGTTTTCGACGATGTCTCCCGTTACGGCCTTGAATCTAAGCAGTTTTCTTCTCCCGTAAATCCGCTCCTCTAGCTGATAAACGGGACTACTCTGGATGTTCGAATGGGCCTTGTTGGAATCCATCCCTTTTGTTTCCTCAGTTCATTGGGATTCATCCTTCCCATTTCTCCTGTTCCTCATCCAGGCTTTTCCAGCCAGAGAGGTGAGGAAGGATCGGTCCGCTGCCTCGCTTTGTATGGCCATACGAATCTCCTCGTTGATCATCATCTCGTGCAATTTCATCTCAGCCTCTTTTGAAATACGGTAATTTCTCATCAATAAACCTCCACTCGGATTAGAACTTGCTCTTGTATTTATCAAAGATTGTGCCAGCCAGGATATTAACGTATAACGTATTGAAAATACAAAGAAAAGGATCTTAATGAAGAGAAGAAGGAGAGCCAATTTCCTACATAATTGTATTATAGGACGGCTATTTCTTACAAATATGTAGGGAATTATGCGCGGTATTTCTTGGGGTCTATGTTCAATTTCCCTATGCGGTATCCAATGATCCTCTCGGTGGTGGAGAGCAGCCTCGCTGGCTTCGCCTTGTTTCCTCGGGCGCTCTTGAGGGCATCGATGATGAGCTCTCTCTCATATTTCTCAAGTGAGGCGGATAGGGGAACTCTTATCCCCGTGCCAGAGGCCTCGGCGGTCTGCAAGGTGGGAGGAAAATGGTAGCTGTGGATGACCTTATCGTCACACATGAGGACCGCAGTCTCAATCCAGTTCTCCAACTCCCGTACATTTCCAGGCCAGTGGTAAGTCATCAGCATGTCAATAGCGGGGGTGGTGATCCTCTTGACCTCCTTGCCGTGCTCGCGGGCGTAGTTGGCAATGAAATGTTCCGTCAGGAGCAGGATATCGGTCTTTCTCTCCCTCAGTGGCGGGAGGTAAATGGGGAAGACGTTGAGTCGGTAATAGAGATCCTCCCGGAATGTTCCCTCGTGAAGCACTTTTTCTAATTCTTTGTTGGTTGCAGCAATGATTCGAACATCCGCCTTGATGGTTCTGGTTCCTCCTAGTTTCTCGAACTCGCGTTCTTGAAGTACCCTGAGCAGCTTAATCTGCGTTGTTTGATTGAACTCGCCCACCTCATCCAGGAAGATGGTGCCTCCATGGGCCAGCTCGAAACGCCCCTTTTTCTGCTCGATGGCGCCGGTAAAAGCCCCCTTTTCATGTCCGAAGAGCTCGCTTTCCAGCAACCCTTCAGGAAGAGCAGAGCAGCTCACCTTGATGAATGGCTTCGTCGCCCTGGGACTGTTGTAATGGATGGCATGGGCGACCAACTCTTTGCCGGTACCGCTTTCCCCTCTGATCAAGACGGTTGCGTTGCTCTTGGCTACCTGGGATATTCTTCGATAGACATCCTCCATGGGTCGGCTTGTCCCGATGACATGGCTAATGTTGTACTTTTCCTCCAGCTCCTCCTGGAGTTTTGTCTTCTCGGTGACCCACCTGGCCTTTTCTTGTTCCATTACCTGGTTCAATTTAACCGCGTAAGCGATCATTGAGGCAAGAATGGTCAAAAGCCTCACATCCTCCTCGAAGGAAATATCCTCATCGAAGAGACGGTCTACGCTGAAGGTCCCGATGACGTTCCTCCCGATCTTAATGGGGACGCAGATAAAGGAGATATTCTGCTTGGTGATATCCCCTCGCCATTTGGTCCTGTCGAGAAAGAGGGGTTCCTTCCCTATGTGCGGAACGACGGCGGGTTCCCCCGTGTCGAAGACCTTGCCGGTTATCCCTTCCCCGATTTTGTACTTCCCCCTCCTCTTCTTCTCCTCGGGCATGCCGTGAGCAATCTCGATGATGAGTTCGCCCGTTTCGGGTCTTAAGAGAGTCAAGGTTCCCCTGCTCATCCCCATTTTTTCAGAGAGGGTGTCCATAATACGATGGACTGAGGCATGAAGGTCCGGAGACGAAACCAGGCTCTGGCTGATCTCGAACAAACACTCCAGCTCCCTTTCCCTTCTTACAGGTGCTTCCGGTGAGTTTTTCTTCGTTTTTGTCATCCCGTGGACCTCGGGGAGACGTTTCTCAATCTCAACGATATCATTTGTATACCTCAATCCATTATACGCCTTTCCCTTTGCTATTACCATGCTCATCAAGAACATCAATATGCATATAAATTCCCATACGGCCTATAGGAATAGGGGATGAGTTTCGTAAATCTTTTGTCCAGTACCCCCTCCACTTCCAACCCCAAATCATCACAATATTCCTTCAAATATTCCCTTAGACGCACCGTATCGTGAACGGTTGATCTTCGGATACCCACTTCTCTGCCCACCTGATAATCCTTCACATCGCCACGGACGTATATCATGCCGCCATGCATTCCGGTTCCCACATAATTGCCCACCACAGGGAAGCGATTCCCTTGATAGAGCCCCAAAACTACAAGTAATCCTCCCGCCATGTATTCGCCGAGAAAGTCCCCTGCACTGCCTCCAATAATGATAACCGGAAGCTTATCCTTGAAGGATTTCATATGGATGCCTACCCGGTATCCTCCATTTCCCTGGATGAATATCTTGCCTCCCCGCATGGCATAACCAATGATATCTCCGGCATCGCCCCTAACGATGACCTTGCCGGCGTTCATGGTATTCCCCACACCGTCCTGGGCGTTTTCGTTCACCACAATGGTGGGACCGTCCATAAAGGAGGCCAAGTTGTTTCCTGGGACCCCGTTAATGGTAATATGAATTTCTCCCCGCAAACCCCCGCCGATATATCTCTGTCCGTTGACCTCATCGAGGCAAATTTCTCGTTCGCCTCTTGCCATGGCCTCATGAACCCTCTGATTGAGGTTCTTATAGTGCACCCCTTTGGCATGAATCCTCATAGGAAAACTCCTTCCCCCCTCACCAGGTGCTTTCGATATTCCCTTGGAAGGGAAATGAATCCAAAATCCTCGCGCAAGAGGATGTCTTTGACGCCGCTAACATCGATCTTCTCCCTGATGAGGCCCGTATATATTCCGGCCCGATCGATCTCCCCGATGAAAACAGCCCCTACAATCACCCCATCTCTCAGGATAATTCTCTTATAGGTTCCGCTTTTCGAATCACGTTCTTGGATAATTTCAAAGCCGTTCTCAGGAGCCTCGGCCATTCCAACGGAGATGGTGGGGATACCGCAGATCTCAATGGAATTCATGGCGAAGCTCCCTTCATATCGTCTGGGCTTACCGGCCATATTACAGCCCGCAATCCATCCCTGTCTGTAAGCGTTTGGCCATATGGCAATGGGACGGATAGTGTCGAGGAGAATGTCCGGGATTTCCACGACATCCCCCGCGGCATAGATGCCGGAAATGTTTGTCTCCATATGGCTATTTACCCGGATGCCTTTGTTATAGCGAATGGGTGTGTCTTTGACCAGGCCGATGTTTGGGAAGACCCCGATACCGAATATGACCATTTGGCTCTTGAGGCGGCGGTCATCCTTAAGCAGAACTTCCTCAATGCCATTGTGACTGCCCAGGATTTCTTCCACGGTGTTCCTTGTGATCAGGTTTGTACCCTTTGCCTTCAATTCTCGCTCGATCATTTCGGAGGCCTTTTTATCGAACGCGGCGCTGAGAATTCGTTCCATTAACTCAATTATGGTGACACGCAGCCCTAAGGCCATGAGAGCTTCCATTGCTTTCAAACCGATCAGCCCTCCTCCGATTACCACTACGCTCTCAACGGGGTTTTCCCTCACGTAACGGCGGATCTCCTTGGCATCATCCCAGGTTGTAAAGGTAAAGACGCCTCTCCGATTAATCCCCTTTACGGGGGGCATCATGGGGCATCCACCCGTGGCGATGAGCAATTTCTCGAAACCCAACCTATCCACATCGTCTAAGAGGAGATGATGACTCCTCGCTTGAATGGCCTTGACTTCTCTTCCCAGAAACGTTTTGATCCTGTTTCGCTTATAGAAGTCCTTAGGCCGGTAGAAGATTCGATTCTCTTGAATGTGACCAGCTAAAAGATGGGTGATAAGCGGCCGCGAATAGACCGGATAGGGCTCCCTTGAGACAATGACGATCTCCCCCTTTCGATCAGAGCGCCTTATCGCTTCGATAGCCCCGATGGCAGCAGCGGAGTTGCCGATGATGGTGTAATTCATGTTTCAGTCCTTTCTTCAAAGGTGAGGGCTTCGTTGGGGCAGTTTTGAACACAAACGGGCATCTCCTCTCCAAAGCAGAGGTCACATTTGGATGCTACTTTGTTCGATTCCAGGTCTCTTTTGATGACCCCAAAGGGACAGACCATGATGCACATCCAACAGCCCACGCATTTTTCCTCATTACAGAGAACTGCCTCGGTTCCCTTATCCCGGTACATTGCACCGGTGATGCAGGCTTGCAGGCACGGTGCTTCCTCGCAGTGTCGGCATTGTAAGGCAAAGGAGAGGTACCCATGTTCCTCAACCAGCACCCGGGAGACTGCTCGTGGAAATTCCTCCTTGAAGGCTTTCAGGATCTTCTTGGATCTGGAATGGTGCACGAGGCAATGAATTTCGCACAACCGGCACCCGATACAGTATTCCTCGTGCACGTAAATTCGCTTCACCGAGATCGCCTCCTCTCATCCGGTTACCATGCCTCCCCAGCGGATTTTATCCCGAGGATTTTGAGTTCGGCTTCGGTCAAACCTACACCCCGGAGATGTTCCCGGTTCCCCCGAAGGCTTTCAATAGCATTGATGCCCATTCCCCCCAGCATCTCCTTGATCTCAAGAGACCATCCCCTGAGGAGGTTGCCCAATCGTCTCTCCGCGATGTTGGGGTTGAGCCTCTTCGTCAAATAAGGGTCTTGGGTGGCGATTCCCCAATTACACTTGCCGGTATAGCATTTCTGGCAAAGGTGACATCCCATGGCGACCAATGCGGCCGTCCCGATATAGACTGCATCCGCCCCTAATGCGATGGCTTTTGTCACATCCGCGCTGTTTCGAAATCCTCCGGCAGCGATAATTGATGCCCTGTGGCGGATCCCTTCTTCCCTCAACCGGGAATCCACGGCGGCGATGGCCAGCTCAATGGGAATTCCCACGTTATCCCTGATGGTGGTGGGCGCAGCCCCGGTCCCCCCGCGTAAGCCATCGATAGCCACCATATCCGCACCTGCACGGACGATCCCGCTGGCAATGGGGGCAACATTGTGCACTGCCGCGATCTTTACCCCTACGGGTTTAGAGTATCGGGTCGCCTCCTTCAGGGCGAAGATGAGTTGATGGAGATCTTCTATGGAATAGATGTCATGGTGAGGTGCGGGAGAAAGACCGTCTGTTCCCACGGGGATCATCCTCGTCTGGGAGATTTGCTCGCTTACCTTTTCCCCTGGAAGATGGCCGCCGATACCCGGTTTTGCCCCCTGGCCGATTTTGATCTCAATGCCACCGGCGACATCCAGATAGTCAGCATGGACGCCGAACCGTCCAGAGGCCACTTGCACGATGGTGTTTTCCCCATAGGGGTAGAAATCCCGGTGGAGTCCACCTTCACCCGTGTTATAGAAGGTCCCCGCCGTCTTCGCAGCACGAGCCAAGGCCCAGCATGCATTGTAGCTGATGGAACCGTAGGACATGGCGGAAAAGAGGATGGGCGTCTCAAGAACCAGTTGGGGTGCCAGATTTGTGCTGAGCCCTATCCCCTTAACTGAAGGGTCCAATTCGATCCGATCCGGCTTGCTTCCGAGAAACGTCCGGAGCTCCATAGGCTCTCTCAGGGGATCTATTGAGGGATTGGTCACCTGAGAGGCATTCAAAAGGATTTGGTCGAAATAGATTGGATACGATCGGTCACATCCCATTCCCGTCAGCAGGACGCCGCCCGTTTCCGCCTGCTTGTAAATGTCCCTCAGTGCTCGTGCCGTCCAATGAGCGTTGGCCTTGAAATGCACGGGGTTTTCCCTAATGGTGATGGCTCCCGTTGGGCAAAGGGTCCCACAACGGTGACACCCGACGCAGCGGGATTCGTCGCTCGAGACCGAATCGTCCTCCGGATCATAGATGTGGCCGTCATGAGCGCATTGTCGAACACAGACTTGGCAGGCTATACATCTATCCTGGTCCCTTTCCATCCGAAATTCGGACGGGTAAAGCGCGTAAGCCATTTCTTCTTCCCCATTTACCGATAAGGATGTCCGAACCATTGCTGGAGGGGTTGGCTCCTTCCCTCCCATTTTCGATGTTCTTCCTGGATGGGGAATCTCAAGGTGCCAACCACGGGTTCCCCTGCTCTGGGCATCCACACCTTCTCAGGATGAGGACATATCTGACGTATAGCTGAATCCTCGCTAGCGATATAGAGCATGTCCCCATCACTGGCAGCAACTAAGGGGCGAAGTTTTATCCGGTCGTTGAGTCCCACCATGCCGGAGCCGTGTCCCACCACCACTGCAAAAGGGCCATTTACTAGGGCGCTTCCATAAATGATCCTCAGGGAGGTGAAGAAATCCCGCTGACTTCCTTCCATCCTGCCGATCTCATCCCAAAATGGGGCTGAGAGGACTTTGGCGGCCAATTCCAAGGGGAGCCCGTGTTTCCTAATAAGCAGGTCAAACAGGTATGCCATTACCTCAGTATCCGTAAAGAGAGTACATCGGTAGCCGAAGTGGTCTAAGTACCGCTTATTAATTCCGTAGGAGGAAATCTCGCCATTGTGGACCACGGTCCAATCGAGGAGGCTGAAAGGATGGGCACCGCCCCACCAGCCCTGGCTATTTGTGGGAAATCTCCCATGAGCCGTCCAGATATAGCCCTTGTATTCGTCCAATCGAAAGAAGTCGCCGATATCCTCCGGATAACCCACGCCCTTGAAAACTCCCATATTCTTGCCGCTGGATGCCACGAAGGCCCCCACAACTTTGGCGTTGATATGCATGACGAGGCTAACGATGAAATCCTCCTCGCTGATGCCGTCTACACAATCCTCCTCGGGCTTGAGGAAATACCGCCAAAGCAAGGGTGGATTCACGATGTATCGGTTGGCTCGCGTCGGAATTGGCTCCTCGTCCTGAATGAGACACCTCGTCTTGAGGAAGCTTTCCGTCTCATCTTTTGCCTGAGGGGTATCGAACATGATGTGGAAGGCATGGGAATCTCGTTGCTCTGGGTATATCCCGTACGCGGCGAACCCACCACCCAAACCATTGGTCCTCTCCCGCATGGAGACGATGGCGGACATTACCCGCTCGCCGCTTATGTCTAATCCCTTCTCATTCATAATAGCGATAAGTCCGCAACCGCTGATATTCTTCTCATAAAATTCGCTCACGGCCTTGTCCTCCCTCCCTAGAGGCTTCTCCGAGTTTAGTAGCAAAGTTCCTTGAGTGAATGTGTGGATCATTGCCGTTCACAGGACAAAAAAAGGCGCCCGGGCAGATCATCCTGCCTGTGGGCACCTTTGCCTTACAATACCTCGTTGTAAATGTTACCGAAGCCTTTACCCTAAAAGGCCCCAGTTCAAACACAACGTCGTGTTTAGCGTTTTAAAGCCAACTATACCCAAAGACACGAAATTGTCAAGGGTTTTTTAAGAGGCCTCTGAAAAATTCGCCCTTCGCCCCCTAATGCCGGTTCTGCCGTGCTGCAGTGCAGGGGTCAGGGATATCTTTCAATCTCCAGGCGTTTAATAATTTCGGTACTTGTTGGTTATGGGAAGTCTTCTGTCCTTTCCCAGCGCTCTCGGGGTTATCTTGATGCCGGGTGGAGATTGCCTCCGTTTATACTCATTTCTATCGACTTTGTCGATAATGCTCTTGACCATATCGGATTCGAAGCCCTGTGCGACAATGGCCTCTAAATCCTTGTCCTCCTCGACGTAAGCCTCTAAAATCGGATCCAAAATAGGATAGGGCGGAAGCGTATCGGTATCCCTCTGCTTCGGCCTCAGCTCGGCGGATGGTTCCTTTTTGATCACCCTCTCGGGGATGACTTTTGAGGGGCCTCGGCTATTCCTATATCGCGCCAACTCATAGACCTTAGTCTTGGGAACGTCCTTGATCACGGCGAATCCCCCGGCCATATCGCCATAGAGGGTGCAGTAACCCACGCTCGTCTCGCTCTTATTCCCCGTCGTAAGGACGAGCCATCCGAACTTGTTGGATAGGCCCATGAGGATGTTTCCGCGGATTCGTGCCTGAATATTCTCCTCCGCCACATCGACGTTCGTTCCCTTGAACTCCCGTTTCAGCATCTCCTGATATGCAGTGAAGGTCTCCGCAATGGGGACCGTGATCAATTTGATTCCAACATGCCGGGATAACCTTACGGCATCATCACGGCTTTCCCCCGATGTATAGTGGGATGGCATGGAGACGCCGATGACGTTTTCCGCTCCTAAAGCATCAACAGCGATGGTAGCGACCAGGGATGAATCTATTCCCCCACTCAGCCCAATGACTACCTTATCAAAACCATTCTTCCTCACATAGTCTCGGGTTCCCAGGACCAAAGCCTCATAGATCTCTTGTGCAAGCGGTAACGGATCATTCGATTTGTGAGAGATTCTGGGTTTCTTTTCCGGGGATTTGCCTCCCTCGGAAAGGTGAACGATACGGAGAAGCTCCCTCGCGGCCCTGTCTTCCAGTTTAGCCTCCCTTCTGCGGGAATCGTGCAACCGCCTCCTAAAACCCGCCTCCACGTCCAGATCCACGACGATCAGCTCTTCTCCGAACTTCTTCCCCCGATGAATGAGGTTTCCCGACTCATCGAGGACCATGCTTTCCCCGTCAAATACGAGCTCATCCTGTCCTCCCACGAGGTTGTTAAAGGCCACTATGGCGATGTTGTCCGCTGCCCGGGTGGCCAACATCCTCTCACGAAAATGGCCCTTGCCTGCGTGATAGGGTGATGAGGAGATATTCACGATAATCTCAGCTCCCCCATGGAGAGCCTGGGCCCTTGTGGGGTTTCCCGGATACCAGATGTCCTCGCAGATATTGACGCCAACGGTAATCCCTCTGAGGGAGAACACGAGGAACTCCCGTCCCGGTTGAAAATACCTCCTCTCATCGAAGACCCCATAGTTGGGGAGGCGAATCTTATGATAGACTGCTTCCAATTTGCCATCATGGATTAGGGCAGCCGCGTTATAAATGTCATCCTTCCGATCCACAAATCCCACCAGCACCGTAATGGATTCCGAGGCCGCGATTACCTCTTGAAGATATTCCAGGTTGGCATCAATGAAACGGGGCATCAGGAGAAGATCCTCGGGAGGATAGCCGGGAATTGAGAGCTCGGGAAAGGCAATGAGGTCTACCCCCATTTTTCTTGCATCGTGAATGTATTGGAGGATCTTTTGGGTATTTTCCTCCAGGTATCCTACTGTGGGGTTGATTTGCCCCATGCCCAATCTGAGAGACCTGATGGGTTTTTCTTCGGTAAGGCTAGTTAATTATTATACCTTCAAGCGCTTATGTTGAAAACAAAAAGGGATACCGGTATCGCCGGTATCCCCTTGGCACCCCTTGGATGGGGCCTTATCCCAGGATTCGATCCACTTCTTCCCTATCCGCATCCATCACATAGGGAATGCCGGAGATTTCCGCTGCGTGCCGGGTAAGCGAGGCAAGGTCATCCCTGGTGATATACTTCAGGGCGAATTTCCGAGCTCCCGCCATAATCTGCTGCAGACCTGCATTCAGGCGATCGAAATACGTAATCATTCCGATGGCTCCGGTCGGGATTTTTTGGAAATCCCTTCCAAACCGTTCCTTGAGTTTTGCCGCCAGCACGAAGAGGTGATCGACGTCGGTTCCGTATTTCGCCAAATCGGTGGGGACCTTTCCCTTTTTGATCATCTCTCCAATGGTATTGCCTACCATGGCCGCGGTCATGCTTGCCCTGCCGAGACATATGGCTTTAATGTACGGTGCACCCAGGGCAAGGGCCTTGAAGACGTGATCCTCCAAGGAGATTCCTCCTGCGATGGCGCAGCTGGGGATGAAGGATCCCTTTTCGGTCAGCCGCCGCATAAATTGATAGAGGAGACACTCAATCTGGATCGTTGGGATGCCCCCCTCGTTCATCATCCTCCAGGGGCTCATGCCTGTACCACCCCCGGCGCCGTCTACGGTGAGGAGGTCGATTTTCGCATCGGATGCGCACTTAACTGCACGGGCGAGGTCCGCGGGACGATAGGCCCCTGTTTTGAGGGATATGTACTTAGCCCCGGTTTTCCTCAGGCTTTCGACCTCTCGAAGAAAGGGCTCCTCATCAACCATTCCAAGGCGGGAATGCCTCTCGAACTCCTTGAAATCTCCCTGGTGAAAGGCCTCTTGGATAACGGGGTCTTCCGGGTCCGGCATGACGATGTATCCACGGCTTTTTAACTGGAGAGCCCTCTCCAGGGAGGGAAGCTTTACCTCTCCCCCGATATCCTTTGCCCCCTGGCCCCATTTGGGCTCTATAATATCCACCCCGAGCTTCTCAATGGCGTATTCAGGGACACCCAGCCTCCCGTCCTCGACATTATATTGAACGCTGATCCCGCCGGAGCCGTCATGCCACTCCTTGAAAATCCTCACCCTCCGCTCGAGCTCCGGAGACCTCTTGATAGTACCGTTCTTGAACTCCGCCTCCGGATCCATGCCGCAGACGTTTTCTCCTATGACGACGATGGTTCCGCTTATGGCAGCCGCAACGGCCATGGATTCCCAGTGGACTCTGGCAATCTCGGTAGAGCCCAAGGCGCCCGTGAAGTAGGGAACCTTCATCCTGATTCCCGTCTCTCCGCCCACCTCGGTCGAGATATCCACCGCCGGAAAGGTGGCCCGATCCGAGTCGGTCTCTACTCCCATGGCCCCCACGCAACTACCCTGAATATTATAGTGAGAGAAGTCCACGGGGTAATCCTTTTCGGATCCCGCAGTCACCTTGCCAAAGGGCTGGGGATAGAGCATTTCCCTTCCCCTCAAGGCTGATTTCCCCACCTCACACGGCCCTGGGCAGCCGTCCAGACACGTTACGCAGATGCCAGAAATCGGAGCGGGGGTTACACGATTTCGAGTGATGGTCGCCGCGCTTGCATTCGGTCTCGTGAAAGACATCGCTAAACTCCTTTCTCCTCTTAAGACAAAAAAGACGCCCAACCGAGAACTAATGGACGCCTTTGTCGATTTGATACGTCATTGTATCGAGAGGTACTACATTGTGGCCCTCATTGTCGATTTCTTGAGCCTTTGTCAAGCTGTTTTTGTTATTCTTTCATCTCATGGGCTCCATAAGGTAAAAAAAGACATCCATTGTGCAACGAGACCTCCTCGTCTCATGGACGTCTTTGTCTTTCGGATACGCCTTTGTATCGTTACTTGCTAGATTTTTGCATCTTCTATCAAATTCCTAAACCTTTGTCAAGCTTTTTTTGTTACTTTTTCATCTCATGGGCTAAGATGATGGCCTCAGCGATGTCCCGCATCGAGCGGCGCGAATCCATGCTCTTCTTCCTGATTCGACTAAAGGCCTCATCCTCCAAGAGGCCGTATTCCCTCATGAGTATGCCCTTTGCCCTCTCAACAAGTTTTCTGGATTCCAACTCCTCCTGGATCACTTTGGATCTCACCATCAACTCCGTATTCTCAATACAGATGGCCGCCTGGTTGGCAACGGTAGTGAGCAGATCCAATTCGGTTTTTGTAAATTGGTGACGGGGGGATTTATAGATATTTATGACGCCAATGACCCTATCCTTCACCCGCATGGGAACGCTCAGCATCGAACAGAGACCCATCTTCTTCGCAAGTTCCTTCTCCTTGTATCGGGGCTCCTCGAGGACGTCCAAAATGATGGCCGGCTCATCCCGTTGCGCCACATAGCCCACAACACCTTCGCCGAGCTTCAAACTCCTCTCCTTTAGGTACTCCTTATTCATCGTCTGGGTCGCCCTAACCTTCAGGCAGTCCTCCTTCTCGTCGATTAACCAGAGGGAACAGACCTTGGAATCCATTACATTGGCCGTGACGGTAACGATGAGCTTCAAAACGTCGTCTATGTATTGATCAGAGGAGATGGCCGCACTGATCTCCTTCAGGGCTTCGATCTGTTTGGCGTAGGATGTTTTGACCTGAGCCGGCACGGGAGCTCCTCCTTACTAACTGACGGAATTAATTACTCTATTTATGCTGTCAAGTCAACTCAATTTTTGGTGATTGACCCATAAGGGAGGTTTGTGCTATTGGTATCGTCAGTTTTTCTCCCCTCGGCTTCCCCCTTTATTGGACGATGATTTCCTTGCGATTGAATGACGAGAAGGTCCACGAGGATTTGGTAAGTTTTATTTGCGATGAGGTTCACAGGGCTGGCTTCGAGAAGGCGGTCTTGGGATTATCGGGCGGTGTTGATTCCTCGCTCTGCGCCTACTTAGCCGCGGAAGCCTTGGGACGTGGGAACGTGTACGGTATCAATATGCCTTACAAGGATAGCAGCCTCGACGGAATCCGGCATGCACAGCAGGTAGCGGGTCACTTGAAGATCCATTTTCTCTCCATCGAGATCACGCCCATGATCGATTCCTATTTCAAGTCCTTTCCCGATGCGGATCCCATCAGGAGGGGGAATAAGATGGCTCGGGAGAGGATGAGCATCCTCTACGACCATTCTGCTCGGTTCAACGTGTTAGTTCTTGGTTCCAGCAATAAGACGGAACTCCTCCTTGGGTATGGAACCATTTATGGAGATATGGCCTGTGCCATAAACCCTTTGGGTGACCTTTATAAAACACAGGTATGGGACCTCGCTCGTGAGGTGGGGGTGCCAAGGGAGATCATTGAGAAGGTTCCTACTGCAGATCTCTGGCAAGGGCAAACGGATGAGGAGGAGCTGGGATTTCCCTATGGGGGAGTCGATCAGTTGTTGTACCTCATGGTTGATAAGAGACTGCCACGACAGGAACTGGTCCGGAGGGGATTTGGGGAGGAGTTTATCGAGCGGATAATGACGAGGATTCGATCCTCGGCGTATAAGAGGCGAATGCCGATAATTGCTCACATTGCTCGGCATGGAAGGGAGGGTGCCGAAGATGATCAATAATCAACCACCGCGTAACGAGGACTTGTGCCCACTGACCCTGTATGCTCGAGATCGCAAAAAAGGAGAAGATAGACATTGAAATGGCAGCCCAATGTCTGGCCGTCGATCGACTCGCTCAGACGACGAAAGAACGGGGGGTTTATCCGTAGGATGACGGCCTGATGAACGCGCAATATGGGAAATTGGAATGGGGGAGGGTAACATGCGAAAGATCAAGAGGGCGCTGATAAGCGTATCGGACAAGTCAGGAGTGGTTGAGTTGGCCAAGGCACTAGCCGATTTGAAGGTGGAGGTCCTCTCCACGGGGGGAACGGCGAAAACGCTGCGCCAAAATGGGGTCGGTATTACGGACGTTTCCGATTATACGGGATTCCCGGAGATGCTGGATGGGAGGGTCAAGACCCTCCATCCCAAAATCCACGGAGGGATTTTGGGCCAGCGGGAAAACCCAGATCACGTCGAGACAATGGCCAAACACGGGATTGAGGCCATTGATATGGTAGTGGCGAACCTCTACCCCTTTGAAGCCACCGTTGCCAAGCCGGATTGCGCCCTGGAGGAGGCCATCGAGAATATCGATATCGGCGGTCCCACCATGATCCGATCGGCGGCCAAGAACTATAGGGATGTAACGGTGGTAGTCGACCCGGGGGATTATGACGATCTCATCGCGGAACTGAGGGCAAATGGGGGCCAGGTATCGGCTCGAACGCGGTTTCGGCTTGCCAAAAAGGTTTTTCAAATGACGGCCAGGTACGATGGGGCCATATCCAATTACCTGAACGCCGTAGAAGGGGAAGGTTGATCGCGGAATCAAGCGGGTGGGGAGTCTTATGAGAGTATTAATCGTCGGAGGAGGAGGGAGGGAACACTCCCTGATATGGAAGGTGGGCCAGAGCCCACGGGTTTCCAAGCTCTTTTGCGCACCCGGTAACGCGGGGATAGCCCAGATGGCCGAGTGCGTCGATATACCGGCAACGGATTTGGAAGGATTGGCCTCGTTTGCCGAGGGGAAGGGAGTAGATTTGACCGTTGTGGGACCCGAACTCCCCCTGGTTATGGGAATAGTCGACCGTTTCGAGGAAAGGGGGTTGAGAATCTTTGGTCCCCATAAGGAGGCGGCCGAGATTGAGGGGAGTAAGGTTTTCTGCAAGGATTTGTTGAGCAAATACGGGGTGCCCACAGCCCGATACACGGTTTTCGACGACCGCAATAAAGCGGCTGCTTATGTGGATTCCGTGGAGGCCCCGATTGTGGTGAAAGCGGACGGACTCGCAGCTGGCAAAGGGGTCTTCCCAAGCATGACAAAGGACGATGCATTGAAGGCCTTGGACACGATAATGGTGGAGAAGGCCTTCGGGGATGCGGGCAAGCGAGTAGTAATTGAGGATTTCCTGGTTGGAGAAGAGGCTTCTTTCATCGTATTTACCGATGGGGAGGCCGTGGTGCCCTTGGCTTCCTCACAGGACCACAAACCCATCTACGATGGGGATAGGGGACCCAATACGGGAGGAATGGGAGCGTATTCCCCGGCGCCGGTGGTAACGGAGGAGGTTAACGGGAAGATCATGGATGAGATCATGATTCCAACCATCAGGGGAATGACATCTGAAGGGCGGTCCTATCGGGGGGTATTGTACGGCGGTTTGATGATCAAGGACGGCCAGCCAAAGGTCCTGGAGTTCAATGCCCGGTTCGGCGATCCGGAGAATCAGCCCATCATGATGAGAATGAAAGGGGATATCATCCCCCTCTTGGAGGCATGCATCGATGGAAGCCTCCAGGGGCCCATAGATTGGGATCCCAGGTGGGCGGTATGTGTGGTAATGGCTTCGAAGGGGTATCCGGGGAGCTACGAGAAAAATAAGGTCATCCACGGGCTGGATAAAGTGGCGGAGATGGAAGACGCCTTCGTATTCCATGCGGGGACCGCAAGAGCAGGCGAGGATATTGTAACGAGCGGCGGAAGGGTTTTAGGGGTCACCGGCCTTGGAAGGGGCATCAAGGAGGCCATTGATGTCACGTACTCCGCCGTGAAAAAGCTCCAGTGGGAGGGGGCATACTATCGAAGCGATATTGGAAAGCGGGCCCTGGATCGGGTGCGATAGGTTAGAGGCAGAAGGAGAAATGAAAAATGGCAATGAGTTGGTTGGTTCTCTTAGTTTGATTGGTTTTATTAGTTAAAAATGGAAAGTTCAAATGACAAAAGGTAAAAGGCTAAGGTTGAGGTTGAGGTTAAGGAGAAGGTCAAGGCTGGAGATTTGAGGTTGGAGGCGGAAGCCCAAATTCCCACGTCCAAAATCTAAATGTCAAATGACTCGTAATGGACACGCTTCACGGACATGGACCACTAGCACGTTTCACGAACATCATCCTCTAACGCGGTCTGCCGTCCGCGGTCTTCGGTCCTAATGATCACGGGCACGAGAGTCAATATGAACCAGAGACATGGACGCAGAGATTTGGAAAAAACCAGATCGATTAGGGAGGACAATATGGGGGAGAAAGAACGAGGAGAGCATTTAGTTGGGATCCTCATGGGGAGTGAATCGGACCTCCCGGTGATGGAAGAGGCGCAGAAGATTTTGGACCAATTCGGCATTTCCTATGAGATCACCCTTTCCTCGGCCCATCGGTCGCCCGATCGGACCATACATTATGCCAAAACCGCTGAGGAAAGGGGCCTTGAGGTCTTCATCGTTGGGGCCGGGGCGGCTGCCCACCTGGCGGGCTTAATTGCATCGGAAACGATCCTTCCCGTAATCGGAATTCCCATCGATTCTTCACCGCTCAAGGGAATGGATTCCCTCCTTTCCACCGTCCAGATGCCCGGGGGAGTTCCCGTCGCCACCATGGCCATCGGAAGGGCAGGGGCGAGGAATGCAGCCATCCTGGCGGTTCAAATACTGGCTCTGAAGTTACCTCACTTGAAGGAGGCCCTCAAGGGATATAAGGAGCGATTGGCCCAACAGGTGGAGGAAAAGGCAGGGGAAATCTGGAAAGGTTCGATTTGAATACGCGGGTAATGAAGATCAATCCATTCGATCCCGAGGGTAGGCTGATTAAGGAGGCTGCTCATATCCTGCGAAATGGCGGGGTGATCGGCTACCCGACGGAGACCGTCTACGGTTTGGGAGCGGATGCGTACAACGAGGAGGCGCTCGAGAGGCTGTTCAAAATCAAGGAGAGGGAGGCCGAGAAGCCCATCTCCATACTGATAGGAAATATGGAGATGCTGGACGAGGTCGCTGCTCGCATCCCACCGGTCGCTACGGGTTTGATTCGTGGCCACTGGCCGGGGCCCCTAACCATTATCTTCGAGGCTTCAAAGAAGTGCCCTCCGATTCTGTCGGGGGATAGCGGAAAGATAGGTGTTCGGATTTCTCCTCATCCCACTGCACGGAAATTGCTCGAAGCCTTTAAGAAACCCATTACATCAACGAGCGCCAATCTTTCGGGTATGCCCAGCCTCTCCGATCCCAATGAAGTCTACAGCGTCTTTCGTGGGAGAATCGATTTGATCCTGGACGTGGGGAAAACGGCGGGAGAAGGGGTGTCCACGGTGATCGATGTGACCGTCTCACCGCCAAGGGTGCTCCGGGAGGGAGTGGTAAAACTCAAAGGTTGAAGGTAAGATCGGGTTTTTCAACGCCAGAGCCGGAGGACGGCTCTTTTTGCATTGAGGACCAGGCTGAACAGGGTGGGGACGAGAAAAAGGGTAAACACGGTGGAAACGGCCAGACCTCCAATCACCACGCTTCCGAGACCCCGGTAGAGTTCCGATCCAGCTCCCGGAAAGAGCACCAGCGGCATCATCCCGAAGATGCTGGTAGTGGTGGACATGAAGATGGGCCTTATCCTTTTCTGGATGGATTGATGGATGGCGTCCCGGGGTTCCATTCCCTCCCTCATGTGGTTTAGGGACTGGTGAACGATCAGGATGGCGTTGTTAACCACGATGCCGATGAGAATGATAAAGCCCAACATGGTCAGCACATCCAGAGGTTGAAAAGCGATGAACCGGTTTGCGAGAAACAAGCCCAAAAATCCACCTGCAGCGGCCAGGGGAACGCTGAACATGATCACCATGGGGTAGAGAAAGCTCCCGAAGAGAGAGGCCATCAGGAGGAAGGTGATGACCAGGGCCAGGAGAAAGTTCCATTGGAGCGCCTTTCTGGTTAGGGAAAGCTTATCCGCCGTGCCCGCTAACCGAATTTCGTAACTATCCCCCAGTGCACCCCGGTCGTGAATGGGTTGGACGATCTGGCCTTCAATCCTTTCCAAGGCCGTCTCCAGGGGCATCTCTCCCGGCGGGTTGACTCGGATGACGATGGACCGTTTCCTCTCAATGTGGTTGATCTGGGAGGGCCCGGTCACCAGCTGGATGTTCGCCAGAGATCCCAAGGTAACGGTTTCCCCTCGCGGTGTGTGGATTAACAGATCCTTTAGATCCTGAGAGCGGCTTGCATATTCGTCCTTACCCATCAGGGTCAAATCGATCTCCGTCCCGTCGTGCCAATAGTCGCTCGCCTTGGTTCCATCCATGAGCGCATCCACGGCGATTCCCAGTTCGCTGGTTTTTACCCCGAGGCTGGCCATCCTCACCCGATCGGGAATCACCTGTATCTCAGGACTGCCGAGGTCGAGGCTGGGGATGGGGCGCGCTTGAGAGCCGGGCAAAATCCCCATGATTTGACCGAATATTTCCTGGCCCAAAGTCACCAGGCGTGTCAGATCAGGGCCAACTATCTCGATATCAATGGATCTCCCCTGGCCCACTCGCTCAAAGAGACTTGCCTGGGTCACCACCGCGATCAATCCCGGAATTTTGGCCAGGGCCCGATTGACCACCGGGAGAAGCTCACGAACTCGTTCAGGAGCCTTACTGGTGAGTCCCATAAAGGCTCGTTGGAGCCACGAAACAAAGAAGAAGGTCCGGATAGGTGGACCCTGAAGGCCGGCTGCCTTTTCATCACTCAGTTCGGCATTCCAATAGAGGGACAGATCGGCCTCGATTTCTTGGGCTACCCGGTCAAACTCCTCCTCATTGTATCCCGGTGGTGTGAGGAGAAAACCGAAGAGGAAGTTCTGATTCCCCTGGGGAAGGTACTCGGTTTTGGGAATGAGGAACCAGGCCATGGAGAGCGAGAGGCCGGTCATCAGAACCACCAACATCAACCTGAGCGAGATGCTCCGGTAAATCCAGGGAAAGAAGGCAGCGATGCCTCGGGAGAAGGCCCGCGTTATCGAAGCCAAGCCGAACAGGTTGTAAACGGAGAGAGAGGAGACCTTCTCCGTCCTCCCCTCTTCCAAGAGGAGGGCTTTCGGGACCCTGAGGATCCTGGCAGCCACGGTGGGGATCACG
>CAYFXP010000047.1:0-13553 GCA_964346935.1 uncultured Syntrophobacterales bacterium | reverse complement strand
CCAGGATGTTGGGATTAAACCCCCAGGTATCTTCAAAAGACCGATTTTGAATTTGAACCAGCTTGTCCTCCTTACCCCGCTTCAGGTGGTGGCACCGGGGGAAAATCCGATCTATGTTCGGAACGTCACCGTTCGAAAGATCCAGCCTCAGTTCTAAAAAACGGCGGATGAATCTAAACCCCATTTTCGCCAACAGCTTCCGTACACTCTCGCTCCTTTCTAGAACATTCACATGGATTGTTTTTGCCTTCAATTCTTTTGCGCGGATTATGGCTCTCTCAATGAGCTTTGTCGCAACGACTTCTCCACGATGATCCGGGTGTACGAGGAAATTGAACACAGCTCGCCCGATGTCCAGCTCCCCCGTCACATCCACGTAGCCGACGGCACCTCCGGCCCTTTTAGCAATAAACAGGTCACTTTCGGGAAAATGACGGGGTCGCCCAAGGCTCTCGATCAGATCCCCTATTGAGATGGAAGATGATCTCTCCCCTCTGTTTCCGGCCTCCGCTACCAGCTGAACTAATGGATGGAAATCCTCGGGCCGATAATGTTGGATGATATAAGGAGAATTGCCCATATGGAACTCATATCACGTCTGCGGGCTTATCATGCCTATCAGCCTGGATAAAATCATGCGCGCACGATTCTGCTCGAGGTACCCATTGTAAACTCCCACTGTTCCCCCCGTCAATTGCCCGTCCTGTTGCGACCCTTTCCGCATGCGTATACCTACATGCTGCCCAAGGTTAGACACCACCTTGTAGCCTCCCTCATGAATAGTATACAATTTTCGAGTGTCACTCCATAAAGGCAGTCCGAAATGAAGACAAAGCCAGCTCATGTGATGGTGGTTACGCCACATCCAGATGATGCAGAATACGGTGTTGCTGGAACCGTGTCTCGGTGGGCCAGCGAGGGGAAGCAGATCGTCTACGTGGTGTGCACGAATGGCGATAAAGGCACCTCTGATGCCAAGATGAAGCCGGAGAAACTGGCCCAAATTCGGGAGAAGGAACAAATGGCTGCGGGCAAGGTGTTGGGGGTAAGGGAGGTCATATTCCTACGCTATCCAGATCAGAGTCTGGAGGATACGCCTGAATTCCGCAAGGCCCTCGTCCGCCTTATCAGGATGTATAAACCCGAAATCATGGCAACTGCTGATCCTTACCGGCGCTATATCTGGCATCGCGATCACCGCATCACCGGCCAAATCACCCTGGATGCTATCTTCCCCTACGCCAGGGATTCCCTCTCTTACCCTGATCTCATGAGGGAAGGCCTTCATCCTCATAAGGTTGGGGAAATCCTCCTTTGGGGGTCAGAGGATGTCAATTACAAGAGTGATATCACTGCGACCTTCCATCTGAAGCTGGCCGCGCTACGTTGCCATGAAAGCCAGGTGGGACAAATCCCACCGAAAGAACTGGAAGATTGGCTGAAGCAAAGGCATAGGACACTAGCTGAGGGAGAGGAATTCCAGCTTGCCGAGGCTTTCCACCGAGTAGAGATATCACGATAGTCCAATGAAGTCACTGAAAAACTGGAAAGAAGAGATTTGCTTTCTTCTTCCGGTCAACCCATCGTCCCAGTTTTCCATTATTCCAATATTCTAGCTGGAGTGAAGCGAACTTTAGAATGGTCAAAAATTATTTTCTGTGAGCGGAACGGGTTTTGGCCAACAGCCCATTGAACAGCGAGGAGCGAGCTTTTCAGAAATCTCCCAATCTTCGCTAAGACGAGAGCCAGAGCACATCCCCACACAAGTTAGGATCGTGGGGCCGAGAGGTAAAGAGGGCGAATTCATCCTTTTCTTTTCTCAATACGGTGGAATCACCGTGGCCGGGGTATACCTGCGTATCGTCCGGCAAAGGCAAAATCTTCCCCTTGATGGACTCAATGATTTGCCGTAAATCAGCCGGTGATCCCGTCTTGCCAGGGCCACCTGGAAAAAGCGTATCCCCTGATATCAGATATTTCCCCGTCAAAAAGCATACGCTCCCTGGGGTGTGACCCGGGGTATGAAAGACCTTCAAGTTTATCCTCCCGAAGGATACCGTATCGCGATCACGAAGGAGCATTTCTGGCCGTAACGGGAGCCCCTTGGCGTCAAGCGGATGGACGGCAATGGGGACCTCGAGGTCAGACTTTAACTGGGATAGTGCACCAATGTGATCCATGTGGGCATGGGTTATCAATATGTATCGAGGATGCGTCCCCTTCAAACCATTAATGATCTCGTCCACTTCTCCGGGTGCATCCACCACCACACTCTCTCCGCTTGGACGGCAGGTTATTATGTAGCTGTTGGTACCGAACGGCCCCAAGGTGAGCTTATCGATCTGAAGATTGTCATCTTTGGCTACTACTGCCATTGTGATCCCCCAAGTGCAACTCTGTCATCTCTCTTCCCTCTTTGGACTTCCCCAATTTAAAGGCATGTCCCGTCTCGCTTCCATTCCCTATTCAAACTCGGGAAACTTGACGGATTCGTAATAAGTCCACCTGCCGTTCGACATGCTCACGGCCCTGAGCAATGCCGAAGGGCTTCGTTACGCTTCATCTTTCATCATTTTTCATCATTGCGGCGTACTGGTGAGTACGCCTCACTCCTCAAGATTCGCAAGCTTTGCATTTGGCACTTTTTACTTTGCCGTCCCATTTTTGACTTTTTACGAGTTCATCAAACTTAACCTGGACGAACTTTCAACCTTCCACGCTGGCAAGACTTGAGTTATGTCAGAAGATTAGTAATGATCACCGGAGGTTGTCAATAGCTCTAGCGCAATTATGCCCATCTTTTAATCCGGGACATCGGAAGCCTTTGACCTCCCTCCTCAGTTTGTGGTACATAGGGGATGAATGGATAGATGCCTATACCATGTGAAGGGAGGTATCGGCAATGGCTAAGGGCTATATTTACGAACACGTGGTGATCCCCCGCGACGTAACGGATCAATCCATTACCTATGATGTCTCCTACATTGAATGGGCCTGCACCGCACGGGAGCGGATGATGGCTGAACACCTCGAGAGCCGGCCCCGGATCCTCGTCGGCGAGACCTATTTCCGGTACATAACCCCGGCCTTCCTCTACGATCGGTTGGAGATACGGGTTACGGTGGGTGATTATAACGTTGACAAGGGGCAGGTCAAGCTGGATTTCCGTTTCAGCAACAAGGCCAGCGGGCGGATGTTGGCGGAGGGCTACCAGATCATCTTTTTCTACGATTGGGAAAGCGGCAAGCGGGTTCCCATACCGGATGAGTTTCTCAAGTTGGTCGATATCGGAACGGTGGAGAAACTGTGAGATAGAACGGCTTCTGTCGGGCTTTAAGAACGCGTTTGATTCCAATTGGTATTATGGTATAGGGGAGGAGATATTTCGGCGATTACCGTGGTTAGCATTTCAAGAAATTAACAATGCTAACCTTCTCGTGTAAACGAGGCGAGGGAATTTCATGACGGAGGAGGACTTTAAGCGTAAGCTTGCCGCCATCCTCAGCGCCGATGTCAAAGGCTACAGCCGTCTCATGGGCGAGGATGAGATCGCGACTGTCCGCACCTTAACCGCTTACCGGACGGTGATGGCGACCCTCATTCAGCAGTACCGAGGCCGGGTGGTGGACTCCCCGGGGGATAACCTGCTAGCCGAGTTTTCGAGTGTGGTGGATGCGGTACGGTGTGCCGTTGAGATCCAGAAGGAGCTCAAATCCCGGAATGCCGAGCTGCCTGAAAATCGGAGGATGGAGTTTCGCATCGGGGTTAACCTTGGGGATGTGATCGAAGAGGGGGAGCGGATTTACGGAGATGGGGTCAACATCGCTGCCCGCGTAGAGGAACTGTCCGAGGGAGGAGGAATCTGCATATCCGGGACCGTTTATGACAGCATCGAGAACAAGCTGCCGCTGAGGTACGAGTATCTGGGCGAACATGCAGTCAAGAACATTGTCAAGCCGGTGCGCGTTCACCGCGTCCTGACGGAGCCCGCAACTCCTGCTCCTCGACCAGGAGTTGCGTCCACGCACAAGATGGCTTTTCCACTGCCAGAAAAGCCATCCATCGCGGTGTTGCCGTTTGACAACCTCAGCGGCGATTCCGATCAGGAGTACCTCGCTGATGGAATGACTGAGAATATCATAACTGTTCTCTCCACCGTCTCGGAAATGTTCGTCATCGCCCGGAACTCGACGTTCACGTACAAGGGGAAGCCCGTGAAAGTCCAGAGGGTAGCGGAGGACCTGGGTGTACAGTACGTGTTGGAGGGCAGTGTGCAGAAGTCCGGCGGCCGGGTGCGCGTCACCGCCCAGTTGATTGATGCGGTAAAGGGCCACCACCTATGGGCAGACCGGTACGATCGGGATTTCCACGACGTATTTGCCCTCCAGGATGAGATCACCCTGAAGATCCTCACGGCCCTGCAGGTGAAGCTGACGCATGGTCAGGAAGCCTGCATGCACGAAACCACTGACAACCTCGAGGCCTGGGGGCACTTCGTGAGAGCTGTCGGCCTTTTTGAGCGCTTTACAAAGGAGGATAACGCCAAGGCACAAGCGCTCTTTGAGCGGGCCGTAAAGTTGGACCCCGAATATGCTGCTGCTTGGACGATGCTTGCCTGGACCCACTGGATCGATGCGAGTTATGGATTCAGCCAGTCTCGGGCCGAGTCCTTTAACCGGGCCCTTGAACTTGCACAAAAGGCTCTAGGGCTTGATGATGCCAATCCCGACGTCCACGCCTTGCTGGGCGGTATTCATCTCTTCGAAGGGCAGCACGAACGGGCCATCGCCGAGGGAAAGAAGGCCATCGCCCTCCGTCCGAATAATGCTTGTAACCTTGCGCTCTTGGCCCAGACCCTGTCGTATACGGGAAGGTCCGAGGAGGCAGTAGCGCTGACGGAGAGGGCCATGCGGCTCAACCCCTACTATCCTGAATGGTACCTGGGTATCCTGGCACAGTCCTACCGGATTGCGGAACGGTATGAGGAGGCCATCGCAACATACGAGGAACTCCTTGAGCGTAGACGAGAGGTTGGTGGGAGCACCCTTTTGACGCACCTCGGCCTCGCTTCAACATACATGAGGGTTGGCAAGGAGGATGAAGCCCGAGATCATGCAACGGAGGTGCTGAAGATAGATCCCGACTTCTCGTTGGAGTGGGTGCGCAAGGCCACTTTCTTCAAAGACGAGGCACTCTTAGAAGAGGATCTTGACGCCCTGCGCAAGGCGGGGCTGAAGTGAGGGGGCCGGGCCTGGGAATTGATGTGGACTTGGAGTTCATGAAGAAGTTCGAGGTGTAAGAACGGGCATCTTCAACCAGCCAAGGACCTGGGATTTGATTCCTTTTGATTTTTGTTGACTTGCGTCACGCTTTCCCATTTAATGGCAGTAACGGAATTTCAAATCCCTCGCCGTCAGCCATTAGACCAAGATATCGACATCTGGAGTCTCCGGAATTTGAAGGGACGGGTGAAGCGTCTATCAGTCTATTTCGAAGAACCCTACCAGGTTACGGTAAGGGAAGAACCCCTTCCACCCGTTGGGCCCAATCAAGTGGTGGTCGGAACCCTCGTCTCTGCCATCAGCCCCGGGACCGAGCTCCTCGTA
Organism: uncultured Syntrophobacterales bacterium; assembly: GCA_964346935.1. Lineage (GTDB taxonomy): Bacteria > Desulfobacterota > BSN033 > WVXP01. Next base: position 7,947 of record CAYFXP010000047.1, on the reverse strand, counting down.
TATCGGGGGCAAGCACCTACCGATATCCCGTTAGATGAGACAATTCCTGCCTTTGCCGCCCCACTTAATTATCCACTAAAATATGGATATGCGGCTGTTGGCCGAGTAGGCGTGATAGGATCAGGGGTTGCCCCCGAATGGCAAGGAAGATGTGTATTCGCCTACAACCCGCACGAAAGCCACTTTATATCCGCCCCGGAAGATCTGATCCCTCTTCCACCGACGCTGTCGCCGGAAGAAGGAACCTTGTTGCCAACTACGGAGGCGGCAACCAATTTCCTGATGGATGGCGGCCCCCTTGTTGGCGAACAGGTAGCAGTTTTCGGCCTGGGGGTTGTGGGACTGTTGACAACCGCCTTGCTGGCCCAGTTCCCGCTAGCCAGCCTCGTCACCCTCGACCCGATTCCCCTTCGCCGAGAGAAATCCCTTTCCCTCGGTGCCCATGATGCCTTGGACCCTACCACGCCCGATGCCCTTCCGCGGCTGCATGAGGCACTCCAGCAAGATCGGCCCTATAAGGGGGCTGATTTAACATATGAACTCACGGGTGACCCGGCAGCGCTGGACCAAGCCATAGCCGCAACCGGGTTCAACGGACGAATCGTGATTGGTTCGTGGTACGGCCAAAAAAAGGCATTCCTTGATTTGGGGGGACGGTTCCACCGAAGCCGCATCTCTCTCATCAGCAGCCAGGTCAGCACCATTACGCCCGGATTACAATCCCGCTGGGGTAAGACGCGCCGCTGGGAAATAGCCTTGCAGATGCTTCAAAAATTAAGGCCGCTTGGGTTGGTAACCCACGGTTTCCCCGTCCATGAGGCGGCACAGGCCTACGAACTGCTGGATCAAAAACCCGAAGAAGCCATTCAGATCATCCTCACATACGGAGGTGAGTGACGATGATGACTCCTGCGAAGGACGAATCGCGCGCTCTATATACGGTCGCCATCAAACAAGACCTCATCGCTCAACACTACCTCATCGGCGAGGCACCCGATCCGGAGAGGGAGCGGCATTCCCATTGCTATCACATAGAGGTCCAACTCGAGGGTTCCACCCTGAACGAACAGGGATATTTGGTTGACATTGTCGAGATTGAGTCCTATCTCGCCAATCTCCTTGCCTCCTACCAGGACGAAACGCTCAATGACCTTCCGGAGTTCAGTGGCCTAAACCCCAGTATCGAACACCTGGCTCGCATACTCTGTCACTCTCTGTCGGATCGCCTCAAGGCCCCGAACATTAAGGCTCTTACGGTCAGAGTGTGGGAGAGCGCTAACGCCTGGGCCCTCTATCGGCAGGACCTCCCATGCGCGTCGGCTTGATTATTTACGGGGACCTCCAAAACCTCTCCGGCGGATATATTTATGATCGCATTCTGGTAGAGCACCTGCGCCGAAAAGGAGACCACGTGGAGGTCATCTCCTTGCCGCGGCGGAATTACCCTCGTCATCTGGCGGACAACTTTTCACGTGCGTTGCGCCGTCGATTGTGCCGGACATCGCTGGATGTCCTCTTGGAGGACGAACTCAACCATCCCTCCCTCTTTTGGCTCAACCGATGGCTAAGGGAAAGAATCTCGTATCCCATGGTTTCCCTCGTTCACCATTTGCGGTGTAGTGAAAATCGACCGGCCTGGCAAAACCGCTTCTACCGATGGATTGAAAAGCTCTATCTTTTGTCCATGAATGGCTTTGTATTCAACAGCAAGACGACTGCATCAGTGGTAGAGGGAATACTGGGCTTGAAACAACCAGCCGTAGTTGCATATCCCGGTGGAGATCGGTTAAATCCTCAGATGGAACCGGATCAGATAATCGAGCGAGCACATCTACCAACACCCCTTCAAATTGTCTTCGTAGGCAATGTGATTCCCCGTAAAGGCCTGGACTTCTTGATTTCCGGCCTCAGCCGTCTGCCTCGAGAGAGCTGGCAACTCGAGGTGATCGGGAACCTAACGGTCGACCCAACCTATGCGGACTCGATCCGCCGCCAGATTGCCCGTAACAGCCTCGTGGATCGAATCAAGCTCTCGGAGTCGCTTCACGACGGAGAGCTTGCATCCCGGCTAGCCAAAAGCCATGTCCTGGCCGTTCCTTCCTCATACGAAGGGTTTGGCATGGTTTACATTGAAGCCATGGGGTTCGGCGTGCCGGTCATTGCAACCCACGCTGGGGCTGTTCCTGAACTGGTCTCCCACGGTCGAAATGGGTTCTTGATCCGTCCTGGAGATACTGCTGGCTTGGCCCAATGCGTGCACGCCTTACATCGGGACCGGGAGCACCTGGCCCGAATTAGCCTGGCAGCACTCGAGCGATATAGGGAACATCCCACGTGGGTCGAGAGTGCGGATCGCATCCGGGAGTTTCTGCATACCTACGCCGGGTAATTTATGGCCATACCGCAGGCTTACAGTTTTATCCGGTACCTTGCCGCCAAAAAGAGCGTTGACGACCGTGCCATCAACCGGCATGTCTTACAGAGCCTCAAACGGGCCTTGTCAAACAGGGCCTCAAAGAACCCTATCCGGGTATTGGAGGTCGGTGCGGGAATCGGCACCATGTTCGAGCGCTTGCTGGACTGGAAGGTTCTGAAAAACGCGGCATACACCGCAGTTGATAGTGATCCCGAAAACATCGCTGAAGCGTTTCGCCGCCTTCCCCATTGGGCAAAAAAAAGTGGGTACGCTCTGAATGCCCAGTATTCGGAAAAGATGGCTTTCCAGAAAGGGAATCAAAACATTCTTGTGGCATTTGAGGCCATTGAAATGCACGATCTCGTCGCCCGTGAAAAAGGCCGTCGATCATGGGACCTCTTGATCGCCAATGCCTTTTTGGACCTGGTGGACGTCCCTTCGTCCCTTCGCCTCCTCTTTTCCCTCCTTCGCCCAGGCGGCTTGTTCTACTTTACCGTCAACTTCGATGGCTTGACGATCTTCCAGCCTGAGATCGATCCGGTTCTCGATACAAGAATAACCGCGCTATACCATCAGACCATGAACCAACGGGTCACCTCCGGAAAACCCTCTGGCGACAGCCGAACTGGGCGTCACCTCTTCGCCAATCTGCAAGCGTGCGGGGGCGAGGTCCTCGACGTAGGCAGCTCGGATTGGGTGGTCTTTGCCGGTTCCAATGGGTATTATGAAGACGAGGCCTACTTTCTCCATCACATTATCCACACGGTGCAGGCCGCCCTGAAAGGGTATCCGGACGTTGATTCCAACCCCTTTACGTCATGGATCAGGGAACGCCACGACCAAGTCGAAAAGGGCATGCTCGTATATATTGGTCACCAGTTGGATTTTCTCGGGCGGCTCCGTTGAGCTTGACCTGTTACCCCTGATCCGATATCTTGTTACCATATGGCCCCTCGGGTCCTATGAAGAGCGAGCAATGCTGAGCCAAGGCAAAAATTAAGAGGAGGCGTGTTATGGACCGAAAGGAGTTGATGGAACTGTTCAACAAATGGCCGAGGATAGGAACTCTCAGTACCGCCAACAAGATGGGGGATGTTAATGTTGCCGCTTTTGGGTCACCTCGCATGGTTGATGAGAACACCGTTGTCATGGGAATTGGAAACGGCCGATCTTATCGCAACCTCGAGAGAAATCCCAAGGCGGTTTTCATTGTCATGGAACCAGCTCCAAAAGTGCAGGACTGGGAAGGGGCAAGGGTCTATCTTGAAGCGGTTGATATAGAAACCGAGGGGAAGTTTTACGACGAGATCAAACGGAATATCGCCAAGGCATTCGGGCAGGAGGCCGCCGATTTGGTCCACGCGGCTATCCGCTTCAGGATTACGGAGGTTCGGCCACTTGTGGAGGTGGGATGAGTCAGGTGAGAGCTCTTGCTGGGTCCGGGGATTCCCCCTCCTGCTGAGCTCTTTTCCCGGCTCTCCCCTATTTTGAGAGGAAATCATTCATCCCGTTTGATGTCATCTGAGAAATCCAGGAGTTGATCTTGAACGATAACAAATGACGGGTCCCCTCCGAATTCGAATCCAACCGCTGCCTCCTCGACTATCTCGGCTTTTATAACACCAGCGGATGCCGCACTACTTGCATGATTTACCAAACAGGGAATACACCTCGTAGCTACCGAGGCCGTAACCGTCATCAATTCCTTCTGTTTTGTAACTAAGGCCCCCGTTTTGTAGTAGTATTTCAGTAATTTATTAAAAAAAAGCGAGGTACCACAATGAAGTTAAAAGAACAGAGCGAAAACCCAGCAGCCTGGATAGAGGCCACGATCAAAACTTTTGTTAACAGCTCGCCTGAGAATTCCCTCAAGAATGACAGAAATGACAGGGTATGGGCAGACCCGCTCGTGGGATTCTCCCGTGGTAATGATCCCCTCTCTCAAGCACTCAAGGACCATATTGGGTCCTTTTATTGGACTCCCCTGGAAATATTCACCAAGACATTTCCCAACATAAAGGCGAGACCTGAGGAACTAACCGTCATAAGCTGGGTTCTACCGCATATCGAAACGACGAAATCAGACAACCGCAAACAAACCGCCTACCCCGCCGAAAGATGGGTAAGGGCCCGCATCTACGGTGAGGAAGCCAATGAGAAGCTCCGTAGTCATGTGGCGGCAACATTGCAGCGGGCCGGATACGAAGCCGTCGCCCCCATGCTTTCCCCTTTTTTTGAGAGGAAAACCTCAGACCGCTATGGTTTCGCCTCCACCTGGTCCGAACGACATGCAGCCTATGCTTCGGGGCTCGGAACCTTTGGCCTCTGTGATGGGCTGATAACCCCCAAGGGTAAGGCCATGCGCTGTGGGTCGGTTGTTGCTCGAATTGACATCCCTCCCACAAACCGACCATATAGTGACCATCACGATTATTGCCCCTTCTTCAGCAAAGGCCTGTGTGGAAAGTGCATACCCCGTTGTCCTACACGGGCAATTACCGAGGCCGGTCATGACAAGGTAAAATGTCGAAATTACCTTCGCTCGGTGATCGTTGATTATGCAAAATCTCATTTTGGGTTAGAGGGGGAGGTTTATGGCTGCGGACTATGCCAGACGGGCGTTCCCTGTGAGTCCAAGATTCCCACTGAGAAAGATGTTAAATAGGGGAACCTCCAAAAGCGCGGATTCCTTTGGGGAAGGGGAAATCGTGATACCAACGAAAATGACATCCGCCAGAGACACTTCTCCCTCCTCATGCCAACTTTACCAGTTTACGCAAGCTCCGTAGCTCCTTCGGCGGGTCCATTTTGCTCCCCTTAAAGCTCCAAGAGACCTCGCCTACGTAAAGGTCGCCTCGTGAGTCCACCGCTAGGCCGTGGGGAGCCCAAAACTGATGTGGTTCATCACCCGACAGGATGTCACCGAGGCGTGCAAGACGCTCGCCTTTCAGGTTGTAAATGGTGATACGCCGGCCCACGTTGGGGCAATTTTCATTGAATGGGTACGTCGGGGGGAGCTCCCCAACGTAGCACAACTGCTCCCCGTTGCCAGCTATGTGCATGCCGCAAGGGCGGTGCATGTTGTTCCACTGCATCAGGTACTTACCGTTGGAATCGAATATCTGAACGCGATGGTTCTCGCGGTCCGCAACGTGCACGTGGCCATCCTTATCGGTGCACAGGCTATGGACTAAGTTGAACTCCCCCGGATCAGTGCCGGGTTCACCCCAGGAAAAGAGAAGCTCTCCGTCTGGTGAGTACTTGTGAACCCTTGAGTTACCATATCCATCGGCAACGTATATGTCACCCGTCTTCGGATCCAGGGCCACCTTTGTTGGTCGGTTGAAGGGCCGGCCGCTCTGGTATGGCGCTCCCTGCCCTGCCCGGCCCAGAGTTAAAAGCAACTGGCCGTGCAGGGTGAACTTAGTGACGTTGTGACCGAGATCATCTACACAGTACAAGGTATCATCGGGCCCTAATGTGATCCCGTGAGGCCGTATGAATAGTCCTTCGCCCCATGAATTCAGCACGTTGCCATCGCGATCGAACACGACCACCGGATGATCACCCCGGTTGAACACATGCACCCTATCCTCAGCGTCTACCGCCACATCCGCCACCTCGACGAAGGACCACCCTTCGGGCAGCTTGGCCCAGTCGGTGAGGACCTCGTAGGTAAATTCACCCCTCCCAACTTGAGTTACCATTTCTCGACCCCCTCTCACTCAATTGGCTGGAAACCATCCCGGCGATGGGCTAGTTCCCAGAATACAAAAGCTCTTTGGCATGTTTAGAGCCGCTACCTAGGCCAAATGTCCAATCAGTATCTTTACTCCAATACTAATCAATATGAAACCTCCTAGTATCTGAATTTTCCTCTCGAAAAAGTGTCCCAGCCTGTTACCAATAAAGGTGCCGAGATAAGATAACAGGAAAGTTACGATTCCAATGACGAGGACCGGGGTTATGATGGAAATTCTCAAGAAAGCAAAACTCACCCCAACTGCCAAAGCATCGATACTCGTTGCAATAGACAACATTAGTAGGACATAGACATTCAGCGGATTGAGTCCTTTTTGGTCTGCCTCCATCCTAAATGCTTCATAGATCATTTTGCAACCAATAAAGCTCAGAAGCCCAAAGGCGATCCAATGGTCGATATCCGAAATAAAATCCCTCAGGCTCAGCCCCGCCAACCACCCAATCACTGGCATGATTGCCTGAAATGACCCAAAGAAAAGTGCAATTCTTAAGGCTTGATCGATTTTTAAATATCTTATCGTTATTCCGCTGGTGATAGATACAGCAAAGGCATCCATAGCCAATCCAAACGCCACAAATGTGATTGTAATCATTTCCATTTGATATCGCCTTGTTGCTACCCGTCATCAGAACTGCCTTTACAGCCTCATCCTCTTATCTTTCCCTGCTCTGCAACAAGACTTCCTTAAAGAAGATAATTTGGAGGTATGGTCACCCCCTTCAAAAATGTAAAAATATTGCTTCAATGGGATTTTTGTCAAGCGGAAGGCTTGGGGGAATAGGCACGTCCCTCCCGCCTTCTTGCGATTCCCTCGGAACTGTAATCCCCTTCCTGCTTGACAATTTCCGGCGGATCGTTATATAAGCGCTTGAAATGACATAAAATTCTTACAAAAGGTAATAGACCACACTGAAAAAACCTTATGAAACGAAATGAAACGAACGAAGGTCCCGCGCATCGTATCACAGATCGCTGTGCCTGAGGGCTTTTTGGGGTTCGGGTCAATGGAAAGGAGTTTTTAATGATAGAAAAGAAGGACTACTTGTCAATCCTATTGGGCGTATTACTTCTGTTTGGGCTCTATCTGGCAAGCGTGTACAGCTACCTCCTCTTTCACAGCCTGGCTGAAATATTCAGCATCGTCGTTGCGTGCGGCATTTTCATGCTTGCATGGAACTCGCGCCGTTTCATGGAGAATACATATCTGCTGTTCATTGGCATCGCTTATCTGTTCATCGGAGGTCTAGACCTAATTCACACACTCGCCTACAAAGGCATGGGTGTCTTTGTTGGATATGGCACGAATTTGCCCACCCAATTGTGGATTGTGGCTCGATACGCCGAAGGCCTCTCCCTTCTTATCGCTCCTTTTTTCCTCGGAAGAAAGCTAAAAATGAATTTGTTATTTTTCAGCTATATTTTGGCCATGTCCCTTCTGCTCGGGTCTATCTTTTACTGGAACTTTTTCCCTATCTGTTTCGTTGAAGGGGTGGGATTAACCCTATTCAAAAAGATCAGTGAATATATTATCTCCCTGATTCTGCTTGGCTCAATTGTCATGTTGTTTAAAAAGCGCCACGAGTTTGACACGAGCGTATTACGACTACTAATTGCATCTGTTATCTTAACCGTGGTTTCGGAATTGGCTCTTACATTTTATGTGCACGCCTATGGACTTTCCAACTTGATCGGTCACTATCTCAAAATTCTTTCCTTTTATCTTATCTACAAAGCCATTATCGAAACGGGCCTGGCGAGGCCTTATGCC
>CAYFXP010000046.1:0-4902 GCA_964346935.1 uncultured Syntrophobacterales bacterium | reverse complement strand
TCTCGGAAAAGGGCGAGGGGTCTACGTTTAAAGTGGTGGGGAAAACCAGGTGGGTTCATCCATTGGAGGGAGTCGATGATTGGATAGACGGTTTAGTATACCGCTCGCCCTCCGCTGATGTCATAGCATTGGCCGGTGGAAAAGCTACACTCCTCTGAGACGAGAAATCTCACCAAGGCGGCGACCTCGGAGGGGTTTCCGAAACGTCCCAAGGGTATCTTAGAGAGTAAGAATTCCCTCTGTTCGCTCCCCATGATCTCCACCATACGGGTTTCTATGAGCGCCGGAGCAACGCAATGTACCACGATGTTCTGCTGAGCGACTTCCTTGGCCAGGGATTTCGTGAACGCGATAACTGCCGCCTTAGATGAGCTATAGGCGCTCATCCTTGGATTGCCCTCCTTCCCAGCGATTGAGGCTATGTTGACGATTCGTCCACTTTTCCGTTTCACCATGGAGGGCATGATTGCCTTGCAACAGAGGAAAATCCCCTTCATATTGATCTCCATGACGCGGTCCCAATCCTCCACTCCATATTCCCAGACCGGCACAACAGGTCCCACTATCCCGGCGTTGTTGATGAGAATATCAATTCCCTTGAAATCCTTTAAAATCCCCTCAACCATAGCCTTGACCTGATCCCAACGGGCGACATCCGTTTCAAAGAACAGTGATTTTCGCCCTCCAGATTGAATCTCCTTCACCACCTCTTGCGCCGGCTCCTTCTCAATATCGACGACGACGACATCGCTTCCATCCCGTGCTAATCTCAGGGCAATTTCTCTGCCAATTCCCATGGCAGCGCCCGTGACGATGGAGACTTTTCCCAATAGATCATCCATAGCGCTCCCCTCCATTAATACTCAAGCAATAAAGACCTGCCTCTTCTCCCGAGGCCCCTGCTTAGAAGTTGCTGTTTGTTCTGATTATTTTCCTTCCGGTAACCTTATGGGGGCTGATGAGGCAAATTCTCACCTTCTCCAACTCTTCGGTGAGTTTCCGATTTCCCCTGCTCATATATTCGCCGAAAGAGACCGGGGCGCGGTATTTATCGATGAGCTTCTGCAGGTAAGGAATCATCCTCTTCTTATCTGCGATGATCTCTGCCCGTCCCATAATGACAACGCTTTTTGCCAGGGATGCATCGGAAAGGGATTCGTCAACCTCAAAACAGACGTTGGGGTTTGATCGAATCGCCTCCACTTTAATCCCTTCCTCACAGGTATGAAAGAAAACCTTTCCATCGGAGTACCCATACCCTACGGGAACGATGTAAGGCCCTTCTCTTGTAATCAAACCAATCCTCCCTATGGGGGCACAGGTGAGGAATTGATCTATCTCAGGCTGGGTCATTGGGTGTACAGGGGTGTCGGGCTGATCAACACTGCTTTCCACCTTTGCCATCGTCTCGCTCCTTTTTTCCAGGATTATATGGTAATCGGTGCAATTTCTACTGAATGACCGATTTGGGCGTTGCCTCCAGCCGGGTGATCTTCATTTTCTCGCGATCGAGCATTTCATCGGCCTGGGGGCGAATCTCGTTCTTCCAGTAATCGCTCTCATATACCTCTTTATACAACCGCTCCCGTTCCTCCTCATTCTCGAAGCGACGTATCCAGACATACAAATCCTCTTCCTCTTGACCGATGAAACTGCCAATCACAACCATGCCCTTCGAGATCTGGAAGGGTATTACCTCCTCTTCCATCAATTTCACCCACCTCCCACGCTGTCCACCCTTTATGCGATACTGACGAAATTCAAAAAACATAACGTCCTCCTTTCTCCCCAACGCTCCAGCTGTGCCTCGGTGACCATGTTGGGGTCATCAATCATACAGGCCAGCATTCGGGCCTCGTGGATGCCCGATGACCAGAGCCGCTCCGCCAGCGATTGGTCTGTGCCGATTTTCGCCTATTTAAAATACCAGAGGGCCACTCCGTTGCGAAGGGTATCCGGGTCGATGGCCACGTTAACGCAAGCTGGCTTTTCGGATTGGAAGGCACGCTCCAAAGCCGGGATGATTCCATTGGGCTCGGTGACGAATTCCCCATACCCCCCGAGCGACTCCACGACTTTTTCGTAACGGGTCAGACCGAGTTCAGTGGCGAGGGAAGCTTTTTCCCCGAATGCGGCTACCTGGGGGTTTCGAAGCTGCCCCCAGCCGGCGTCGTTCCCGATGATGGAGACGATGGGAATGCCGTGTCGGATGGCGGTATCGAATTCCATGCCGTTCAAGCCGAAGCTCCCGTCTCCATGGAGAATCAACACCCTTTTATCCGGATGGGCTAATTTTGCAGCTATGGCGAAAGATGGGCCGACGCCAAGACACCCAAAAGGACCCGGGTCCATCCAATTGCCGGGCTCATTGACGGAAATGACCCTGGCGCCACATGCTACGATGTCGCCGCCATCTCCAACAACAATGGTGTCATCATCTATGAAATCAGCAATAGCCCGGCACAGGCGGTAGTGGTTAATGGGCTTTGTATTTGATTTCGCCAACTCATCGATTTCCTTGCGCCGCTTGATCTCCTCTTGAGCTAGAACCTCAAACCAGGCGGGGCGCTCGGATGTCTCATTGAGATTTTGGGCCAACATTTCGAGGGATAGCCTTATATTACCCACAAGGCCTTCATGTACGGGACGATTCCTTCCCATGTGTGAAGCATCTCTGTCAATCAAAATGACTTTGGCCGCCTTGTTAAACTTCCCGTACCCCAGTCGAAAATCCAAAGGGGTCCCAACTACCACGGCAACATCCGCTTCCCGCAGAGCCTTGCGTCGAGATAAGTTAAAGAAGTTCGGATGATTCGAAGGTATACATCCACGACCCATACCATTGAGATACACGGGGCAATTCAGTTTCGTCACGAAATTCTGCAAAGCCGCTTCAGCGTGATCCCAATAAACATTACTGCCGCCTACGACCACAGGTCGTTCCCTCTCCTTAAGAACTGCCGCCACCGCTTCAATCTTCTCTTTATTTGGGCTGCTTTGGCTAGCCACTCGATAATGGTCAAAATAGGAAACATCCTTGGGATCAACTTTCTCCATCAAGATATCAATGGGAAGCTCCAAATACACGGGACCGGATTTACCGGACAGGGCTTCACGCACGGCTGTGGCAGTGTACTCCCCGATTCTCTTGGGATCAGTAACTACTTTGGCCCATTTGGTAATCGGCTTGAACAAATCTACCTGGTTCATTTCCTGCAGGGCCCCCCGACCCCATTCTCGCACCGGCGCGCTGCCGGCGAGGAGCAGCATAGGGCTATCGGCAAAATGGGCATTGGCCACGCCCGTCACCGCATCGGTAACCCCAGGACCTGCTGTCACCGCAGCCACACCTAGATGGCGAGTGATACGTGCCCAGGCATCCGCCGCATGAGCAGCGGCTTGTTCGTGACGAAAGTCAATCACTCGAATGCCTAATTCCGCCACGGCCAAATATACTGGAGCTATGTGCCCGCCGCAGAGGGTAAATAAGTGAGTAAGGCCTTCTTTCTTCAAAACCTGAGCTACTTGAAATGCGCCAATGGGAGCTTCCATATGAACTCTTGATTTGATCTCTTTTTTTGGAAATTGTCTATGACAAAATTAATTGATCGGGATTTTAAATGCAACCCAAACTGAGTACCGCTCTCCCCATGCGTTCCATGGTGAAACTGATGACAGAACCTGTCGTTCAAAATCCTTCCACTCCGGACGCTACCGTGGTAAAATCTTTCGCCGGATAGAAGACTGTGGACAATTTTGCAACCAATATAAGGGTGGTATCAACGCTTGGTGGCAATAGAAATAAGGAATAGGTGAAGTCATGAAGCTTGAAAGGCTATCCCTCGCCAAGAACGACATCCTCTTCGGATACGACGAGAGGGCCGGCATCGTGGCGATGGAGCTTGAAGGGGATGGCGCGATTCGGGTCTACAGAAAGGGAGGGGGACGGCTCCTGTCGGAAATACAACCCTTTCGTCCCTTCCTTCTTCTCTCGGATAGTTCCCTCCTGAAGGGAATCAAATGTTCGCCGGAGGTGGCGAAACTCGAGGGATCCGGCGATTACCGCTACAAGGCGAGTTTCACCTCCTGGGCGGAGATGGATCGGACCAGAAAAACCATCTCGAAAAAAGCAGGAGTTCCCGCCGGGCATCCCGACTCGCCGGTCTATTTCGTGAGCGACCCGATCCAGCAGCATCTCATGGTCACCGGGCAGACATTCTTCAAGGGCCTGAGCTTCGAAGATCTAAGGAGAACGCAGCTCGACATCGAGACCTTTTGTCCGGAGGGCTACGAGTTCCCAAATCCCAACCGTGAGGAGGATCGGATCATCGTCATCTCCTTTTCCGACAATACCGGCTGGGAGAAAATTATCTCTGGCAGGGACATGTCAGAGAAGGAGATGTTAAAAGGGCTTGTCCACACCATCCAGGAGAGGGATCCTGACATCATCGAGGGACACAACATCTTCAATTATGACCTCGATTACATATCCAGCAGGGCCAAAATGCATGGGATTCCCCTGGATCTAGGAAGGAATGGCAGGACGGCCAGATCTCGATCCTCCCGGGTAATGATCGCGGAGAGAACCATCAACTATTCGAGATGGAATATCTACGGCCGTCATGTGGTCGATACCATGATTCTCGCCCAGTTTTACGATGTGGCGACACGGGAGCTGGAGAGCTTCGGGTTGAAGGAGATTGCCAGGCAACTCAATCTGGCACCCCCCGATAGGACCTATCTGGAGTCAGACCAAATTACCTGGCATTACCTCAACGCCCCGGAACAGCTCCTCAGGTATGCCCTCGACGACGTGCGGGAGACACGCGCGCTGAGCGACCTCTTGAGCAGAAGTTACTTCTTTGAGGCACAGATTTTCCCCTTTTCCTTTCAGAATGTGGT